>QNFD01000397.1 GCA_003645435.1 Gammaproteobacteria bacterium
AGAGGAGAAACTTGCCCATATTAGTGATTTCAAAGCAGTTGTATCGAGTGATGAAGATACAGTTGCCGAGATGCTGGAAGGCATCGAGTTATTTGACGAATTATCAGACCAGGACCGCAACTACCTGGAGAAAAACGCCACTTCAATCACCTTTCTGCCCGGAGACTCGATTATAGGCGCTTACGAATCAGGAGACAGTTTTTACGTGATTATTCGGGGCAAGGCTACGGTCTGGCGTACAGATGCGCTGAGCTACAAACATCGCGTGGCCGATTTGAGCGATGGAGATATCATGGGTGAATCGTCACTGTTAGCGGAATATGAAAAAGGCCGGCACGTCAGATCCGCTACCATCAACGCCGATACGCCCTGTACCTTATTAAGGATTGCGATGCGGCCAATGTTGACGATTTTGAAAAAATACCCCGAGATCAAGGTCGCCATACAGGGCATTCACGATACCAGGGGAGCCGACAGCGCGCCGAAGGTCACTGACGATTATTGAAAATTTGTAATGTTATCTGCTCGTCGTCATCACTTAATCAATTTCCATCCCTTCACCGGGCTAAATCGTTCACCGTAGGCTGCTTCATACTGGACCATGGTCTCCGTAATGTTATCGACACCTTCCTGCAAACTATAATTTAACGGCCCTCCACGAAACGGAGCAAAGCCAGTAGCGAAGATGACTCCGGCATCGAGCAGATCTTTATCATCTACAATTTTTTCATCAATACAGGCGGCAGACTCGTTGAGCATGCGGAAGATTAAACGGTTCTGTATGGATTTCTGATCACCCAGATCGGCGTCGTTATCCTTGACCGGCTTGCCCTTTTTGTACTGGTAGAATCCACGCCCGGATTTTTTACCCAATTTGCCCTCGGCGACATATTTGCCGAGCATCGGGGGTACGGTAGTGCCATGGGCCGCGGCCAGGTTGTCGGCAACTGAATGGCAAATATCAAGGCCTACCGTGTCAGCCAGTTCAACCGGGCCCATGGGCATGCCAAAGTCGACCGCGGCCTTGTCGATCGCCTCTGCTGATACACCTTCTTCATACAAAGACACTGCCTCGACCAGGTAGGGCATTAATATACGGTTGACGAGGAAGCCGGGAGCGCTCTTAACCGGCAGGGGTAGCTTACCGATATGCAGGCAAAAGGCGATAGCCTGCTCGATGGTTTCTGCCGAGGATTTTTTGGTTTTAACTATTTCGACCAGCGGCATCATCGCCACCGGATTAAAAAAGTGGATGCCAATCAGTCGCTTAGGGTCTTTTAAGCCTTTCGCGAGGGTTTCCAGGGGTATGCTTGATGTATTTGTCGCCAGTATGGCACCGGGTTTCATACGCGGCTCGATGTCCTTGTAAATAGCCTGCTTGGCGTCCTTATCTTCGAATATGGCCTCGATTACCACGTCAGCATGCTCAACCCCGTAGCCCTTACAATCGGGTATCAACCGATCCAGTGCTGCGGTTCGTTCGTGGCGCAGCTTGAGTTTTTTCTGAAATAGCTTATTCGCCCGTTTCATTGCATTAGATAGATATTTCGGTTCCCGATCCTGTAGCGTAACCTGATATCCCCGCAGCGCACACCAGGCGGCAATATCGCCGCCCATGATGCCCGCACCTATGATATGAATATGCCGTAGGGCCAGTGACTTTTTACTGCCCAGGCTTTTGAGCCGTGTCTGCAGAAAAAAGACTCGAATCAGGTTACGCACGGTGTTGCCCTGGACCAGGCGTGCCACTGAATTGGCCTCTTCCTCCATCATGCGCTTTCGATTGCCATAGTAATTGCACCAGACATCGAGCAGAGCATAGGGGGCAGGGTAGTGTTGTCTCGGTGCTTTTTTCGCCACCTGTTTTTTCATATAGCTGGTAAGCAAATGGCGAATACCGGGCAATGAGAGTATTTTTCCCAACAAGGGCATGCTTTGTTTTGCGGGACGGGTTAATGCCAGTTGTTCCGCAGCCCGTTTAATCTGGCGTTGCGGTTGCACCAGGTCGACGAGTCCGATTTTCTTTGCTTGCCGCGCCGATAGTCCGCGCCCGGTTAGCATCATATCCAGTGAATTCAGCGGACTCAGTATTCTGGTTAAGCGTACCGCACCACCGAAAGCCGGATGTATACCCAGTTTCACCTCGGGCAGGCCGATTTTTGTGGCCGAGTCATCGAGCGCCACGCGATAGTCACAGGCGAGCGCAAGTTCCGTGCCGCCGCCCATGCAAAACCCTTCGATCAATGCCACCGTGGGGCAGGATAGTGACTCGATCCGGCTGAATATCTTTTGTCCGCGCTTGATCATAATCAGCGCTTCCTGGGTGCTGCTTATCTCGAGAAACTCCTTGACGTCGGCACCGGCGATGAATCCCGAGGACTTACCTGACTGAAAAATTACCGCTTTGGGCTTATCGTCGATGATTTGTTCGAGCAAAAAATCGAGCTGGTCGAGTACTGAAATCGAGAGCACATTGGTCGCGGTATCCCGTTTATCCAGGGTTAACCAGACGATACCTTTATCATCGGTTTCTGTTTTCCAGTCGATGAATACTTCTTCGTTCATGACTTCGCCCTCCGTTTAGCGGGGGCAGGGGTTTCCCGTTCGAGTAACATCGCGCCACCCTGTCCGCCACCAATGCATAGTGAAGCGACACCCCTTTTAACATTATTTGCTTCAAGGACTTTAGCCAGGTGTAATACGATTCGCGCGCCACTGGCACCAACCGGGTGGCCGAGACTGACGCCGCCACCATGAATATTTAACCTGTCGTGTGGGATATCGCCGAACGCGGATTTTAGCCCGAGACGGCTTTTACAGTATTCGGCATCGTTCAGCGCCGCGACGACGGCGAGCACCTGGCCCGCAAATGCCTCGTTGATCTCCCAGTAGTCAATCGCATTCGGCTTCAATTTTGCCGATGCCAGTAAGGGTGCGATCGAATACGCCGGTCCGAGGCCCATTTCAGCAGGGTCTAGCGCTGCCCATTCGGTGTCGACAATACGAGCCATTACCGGCAGCTTATACTTTTTCACCGCGCTTTCACTAGCCAGTACCAGAGCGGCCGCGCCATCGGTTATCTGGGCGCTATTACCGGCGGTTACGAGACCGTAAGGCTTATCGAAAACCGGACGCAATTTAGCCAGTTTTTCCAGCGTTGAGTCTGGGCGCACGCCATCGTCCAGCTCATAGACATTGCCATTAGCATCGAATATGGGTTCCACTTCGGATAAATCGTTGTTGAGCTGTGCCTGGTGCAGTCGTAAATGGCTGTCGACCGC
>QNFD01000398.1 GCA_003645435.1 Gammaproteobacteria bacterium
CAGAAGATGCGGTCATCTCCGACGAGCTCAATCACGCCTCCATCATCGATGGCGTGCGCCTGTGCAAGGCCAAACGTTACCGCTACAAAAATAACGATATGGCCGATCTGGAGCAGCAATTAATCGATGCCGATAAGGCCGGCGCTCGTTTCAAACTAATCACCACCGATGGCGTGTTTTCGATGGATGGATGGTTATATCGCCCAGCTCGACAAGATTTGTGATCTGGCGGACAAGTACAATGCCCTGGTCCATTTTGATGATAGTCATGCGGTCGGTTTTGTCGGCAAACGCGGACGCGGTACGCATGAACTATGCGACTGCATGGATCGCGTCGACCTCACTACCGGTACCATGGGCAAGGCGCTCGGCGGCGCCAGCGGCGGCTACACCAGCGGGCGTAAAGAGATTGTCGCTTTGCTGCGCCAACGTTCGAGGCCTTATTTATTTTCCAATACGGTAGCGCCTCCCGTGGTTGCCGGGGCGATCAGGGCGATCGATCTGCTGAGCGATTCCACCATTTTACGCGACCAGCTTGAGGCGAATACCCGGTTTTTTCGTGAAGGCATACAAAAGATAGGCTTAAACGTGCTCGAAGGCGTCCACCCGATCGTACCGATCATGTTATACGATGCGCAGAAAGCTTCCGCGTATGCGAACCTGATGCTGCAAAAAGGCGTGTATGTCATCCCCTTCTCGTTTCCGGTCGTGCCAAAAGGAAAGGCCCGTATTCGCACCCAGATCTCTGCCGCGCATTCAATCGAAGAGTTGCAAACAGCGCTCGATGCCTTTGCCGAGGTTAAACGTGAACTGGGGGATTAGGTAACAGCAGTTCGTTTAGTAAGGAAACTCCAGCCAGGTCTGCAGAAATTTATAATGGATCCCGGCTCGGAGGCCGGGATGACGATCTAAGATATAAATACCGTCATACCGGGCTCGACCCGGTATCCATTGCAAAGTAGCTCTACCGCATTCAGTAAACACGCCGATCACGCTTTACAGTTGCTTGTGTGATAACCGCTGCGCGATCAGATACAAACCCAGTCCCACCATAACCAGCACGATCAGCACCGGCAATACCAGGTTATAACCGCCTATACCCCAGACCAGTGATCCGAGGTATGGCGCCGACGCCGAACCGACCAGGTAAAGTAGCGCCATGGCGCCGAATTTCGCGCCGAAATTGTTTTCTCCGAGAATATTCCGTGCAATCAGCGGTCTAATAATACTGACGACACCATGGCCGGCGCCGAACAGGATGACGAATCCGACCAGTAATGTGGGTGTGCTAGCGGTATTCAATAACAGCAAAATCGATATGCCGACGACAACGAAACAGGTGATGGTAATTTCATTAGTCGTCACATGGCGCTCGGCCGCCATCATCGCAAGCCGTCCCGCAACCTGCATCGGGCCAATAAAGGATGCCGCCATGATTGCGACGTCGGCATGGATACCGCGGTCATAAAGAATAGGTAAGAAGTGATGTATGGTGACGCCATGAACCACTGCTAAAAAAGCAAAACTTAAAGACAAAAACCAGAAAACCGGCCTCAACAGGAAAGCATGGCGATGACTCTGATGCTCTTCAGGTTGCACCCTGGTTAGATTACCGGCCCGTTCCACCGCGCGTGCACCCAGCCACATCAGCGGAGCCGCAACCAGGATCAAAACCGCGGCGAATATCTGAACTGTCACACGCCAGCCAAAGGCCTCGCTCAGTGCATGCGCACTCGGAAAGCTGATCGTGCTCGCAAACCCGGCTACCAGGGTAACAAGAATGATGGCCTGCTTGGCATTCACACCCCTGGCATGGGTGATCAGTGCGAAACAGGGTTCGTAGAGACAGCCCGCCATCATCACGCCGATCAGGCCCCAGACCAGGTAAAAATCACGCAACTCGGTGACAAACGAGAGCGCCAGTAGGCAAATCGCACCCAGCAGCGTACTGCCGACCATCATTAGCGTTCCCTTACCGGTATCTATCAGGCGTCCGGCAAAAGGCGCGGCGAACGCGGAAACAAATATCGCCAGGGTAATAGCGGCGGTTAAATCAACTCTCGACCAGCCAAGTGATTGTTCCCAGCGAACCAGTAAGGCTGGAAAAACGTAATACAAGCCGGCCCAGACCAGGGTCTGGCCAATGGCAAGAAAGATGACGGCGCGGTCTTTTAACATGAATTGGGCGAAACCGAATCAAACATGAATACACCGCTAATATACCCGAATCCGGGTTTGGCTGAGTTCTAATTACCGTGAGTCTGGGCGCTATTGTCGGCTGCATGATCCATACCTTGCTGCGACCCCGGGCCCAGTAAGCCAACGAAGGTTACGATACCAAACAGGATAATCACGCTTCCCATCACCGAACGGACCCGAGTATTCGCCCGCCATTGATTGATCTTGCCTGCAGATAATCCGAGCACGGCCAGCATCGGCAGGGTGCCCAGACCAAAGGCCAGCATGGTAAGGCCGCCCCGCAATGCATCACCCGTGGCCAACACCAGCATTAAGGCGGTATAAACCAGGCCACAGGGGAGCCACCCCCACAGCGAGCCGAGTAATAGCGCCTGGGTTTTACTGCGTACTGGAATAAATTTAGCGGTGATCGGCTGCAGCAGGCGCCAGAATCGAAGCCCGAAGGATTCAATCCGACTCAGCCCCGACCACCAGCCGGCAATACTCAGCCCCAGTGCCAGCATGAATGCGCCGGCGATCATTTGCATCGCGGCGTGACTGGATTCCATACCGATCAAACCGATCAGGCTACTACCCAGGGTCGCGGCGATCATGCCGGCGACAGCATAGCTGAGCAAACGCCCGCTATTAAAGGCCAGGCTGTACAGGACCTGCTGTTTCTTGCTGCTGACGCCGTCATCAACACCACTGTGTAATACGCCAACAATACCGCCGCACATACCGGCACAATGCGGCGACCCGAGGAAGCCGAGGGAAAAAGCGGTGATGATCAGCAGATAATCGGTCATTTAACTGGTGACGGAGTAATTCGGATTAATTTTGAGTCATTCGGTTGAGATGGGCAAGTAGTCTTATCCCCCTCACCCCTGCCCTCTCCCCCAAGGGCGAGGGAGTTTCAATATCCCCCTCGCCCCTCCGGGGAGAGGGCAGGGGTGAGGGGGCATTCTGCACACACAATATTTTACCTGTCTTGACCCAAATCAAGATGATCAAACTCCGCTGCTTTAAGCTCTAATGCCTGCTAAATTCCTGCTATCCTGCACCGCATGTTAACGAATACCAAACCCGCTCAAA
>QNFD01000399.1 GCA_003645435.1 Gammaproteobacteria bacterium
CCCGGCGGGGATAGTCGTATCTTCCTCAACAATTGCATTGGTTGCCACGCGGGCATGGATGGAATGGCGGGTGCCTATGCTTATTACAACTACGACAACGTGGCTGGTCAACTGGAATACACCGCCGGCAGCGTCCAGGGCAAACACCTGATCAATTCGGATAATTTCAAACCCGGCAACATCATGACCGACGATAGCTGGATCAACTATTGGCGAAACGGGCAAAACGGTGTATTGGCCAGTCGAGACGGTTCGCGTGGTTGGGGGCATGCCGGTGAAGTGCTTGACGGAAAAGGTAACGCGGTTGGTAATGGCGCCAAGTCACTCGGTATCGAACTGGCGAATAGTAAGGCGTTTGCGCAATGCCAGGTAGACAAGGTTTTTGAATCGGTCTGCTTTCGTGACCCTAATAATTTGTCCGCAGACATAGCTGAACGAAATTCCATAGTCGATAATTTTGTCGCCGGTGGATACAGGATGAAACAAGTTTTTGGTGATGTCGCCGCCTGGTGTAAAGGGAGTTAAGCCAATGTTGATGATGCGCCGGCCATTCATTGGCCTGTTTTACTTATTGCTTGCAAGTTTAATGACAGCTTGCGGTGCTGGTGTTGAGACCGTTGCAAATCCTGACTTAAATACGGGCACCACCGATTATCGCGGCCCGCCGTCTGCGACCAGTGATGTGCGTGCTTTTGAAATTAATCTATGGACTTTCCTGAAAGCAGACAACCGTTGCGGGCAGTGCCACGCCAATGGCCAACAACCTGATTTCGTCAATACCAATGACGTTAATCTTGCTTATGCAAAATCGGTACCGCTGGTTAGTTTTCTGGACCCATCCAGTTCGTTGATGGTGACCAAGGTAGGTGGAGGGCACAATTGCTGGTTAAGCTCGGCTCCTGCCTGTGCAGCCAGTATTCAAAACATGATTATCAACTGGGCAGGCGGGTCGGGTAGTTCGTCGGCACGTGTTGTACAGTTAACGCCACCGCTAATCAGGGATCCAGGTACTAGCAAGACTTTCCCGGCCAGCGCTACCGAATTTGAGAATACAATCCACCCGTTATTGACTGCTCGCTGCCAGTCCTGTCATGAAGAATCCGCAAGCCTGCCAATTTCACCATTTTTTGCCAACGCGGATCCCTTAACCGCCTACGAGGCCGCCAAATCCAAAATCGACGTCGACACCCCTTCCAATTCTCGATTCGTCGTTAGACTACGACAAGAGTTTCATAATTGCTGGACCAACGACTGTCAGGCCGATGCGGCAACGATGCAAACCGCGATAGAAAGTTTTGCCGGTACGATTACAGCTACCTCGGTAGATTCATCTCTGGTCATCAGCAAGGCAGTGACCCTGTCAGATGGAATCATTGCCAGTGGCGGTAATCGACACGAGAATAATCTGATCGCAATCTGGGAATTTAAAGCAGGTACAGGCGGTACCGCGTTCGATACCAGCGGTATCGAGCCGGCAATCAATTTGTCACTCAGCGGCAATGTGAGCTGGCTCGCAGGCTTTGGTTTAAATTTCACAGGTACCGATGGTAAGGCACAGGGTGATACCTTTAATAGCAAAAAGCTGCACGATTTTGTCAGTGCCAGTGGTGAGTATTCGATCGAAGCCTGGACTGTTCCGGCCAATGTGACCCAGGAAGACGCCAACATTGTCAGTTATTCCGCCGGTTTCAATACTACTTCGAGAAATTTTACCCTTGGACAAGCGCTTTACAATTATGAATTCTACAATAGGGTCGATGATCCGGACCCCGCTGACACGGTTACTTTCTTATCCACTGAAGACGCGGGGGAAATTCTCCAGTCGGGCCTCCAGCATGTAGTCACTACTTACGATCCTGTGGTTGGCCGCAGTGTTTATGTTAACGGCAACCCGCTCGCCTTGACTGACCCGGTTGCCGGCAGCACGTCAATTTCTAACTGGGATGATTCGTTTGCGTTTGTACTGGGCAATGAAGTCCCTGGTAACCGCCCCTGGAATGGTCAAATACGCATGGTTGCAATCCACAACAGGGTATTGACGCAGGCGCAGGTTTTGCAAAATTTCGATGTTGGCGTTGGCCAAAAGTACTTCCTCCTTTTTTCAGTCGCCGAACGTCTCGGTATTGCCGGAAGTTTTATCATGTTCGAGGTATCCCAGTTCGACAATTATAGTTACCTGTTTGACAAACCGGTATTTATCAATCTTGATCCAAACTGGACCCCGGCGACAATTGCTATAGAAGGTTTGCGGATTGGTATCAACGGCAAGGAAGCAGTTGCGGGCCAGGTATTTGCGAGTATGTCGGAGAGCGTCAGTAGCAGCAAATATGATGTGCAAACTGGTCAGGGCTTATCTTCACAAGGCGCGGTAATCGCACTCGAAAAGGGTAGTAATAGTGACGAGTTTTTCCTTACCTTTGAAAGACTGGGCCTGGAAACCAATATTTTTAGTGATCCGCTGCCCGGAGTTTCGACTAGTCCGGCACCCAACTTGCTCACCTCCGATATTGGCGTGCGAACCTTCGAAGAGATTAACGCGAGCATCTCGGCGATCACCGGTATTCCCGTCACTAATACCGCGGTCGAGGCTATTTATGACCAGTACCAGCAGCAATTTCCAACCGTGGAAGCTATTAGTGCCTTTTTAGCTTCGCATCAGATGGCTATTGCACAATTGGCACTCACCTCCTGTAGTGAACTCGTCGAGGCGGACAAATTGCTTCCCATCAATGATCCCAATCGATACTTTGTGGGATTCGATTTTAATACTAGCGCCGCTACTGCATTCGATGATTCGACTAAACGTAATGCGATCGTCGATCCTCTGCTTGCCGCGGTACTGAATGTTGACGGTCTTGATCCAACTAATAATTTAACCTCGCAACCCGACGAATCTGAGATAAGGGATATGTTGGGTGCGACTTCTACCCAGGACCTCGACCCTGCTTTGAACGGTGATGCATACGAAAGCCTGATCACCGAGATGACGGCCTGCGGCGGCGCTTGCGATACCGTCACTCGTACCGAGCAAACCGTTAAAGCCGTATGCGCGGCTACAGTCGGTGGTGCGGTCATGTTAATACAATAGGGTTGCAAGACTATGACTAAAAAACAAAAAATTAAACTGCTCTCACCGGATGCTCCGCTACGGCATGAAAATCACGCGCGCCCGATTACTCGACGAGAATTTGTTCGTCAGGGTTTTATCGGCGGTTCAGCGACGCTCCTGGGTGGTGGAATATTCAGCCTGTTTGCCAATCCGAATGCGG
>QNFD01000400.1 GCA_003645435.1 Gammaproteobacteria bacterium
ATCGTGGACTGGTAGCGATTCTCTCCTTCGATAAATCCACTCATACAATCACCACTCAGATGGAAAGTTGTATTTTACACTCCGGGGGTTAGTTTTTACACAGTCTGGGTCGGGAGCAGCCGTTGATCCCTGAATTCTGAATGTCTGCTTTTCGCTAAAATCAACTATGTGATTGGCTATAGAAATGGATGTTTAAGCGGGGTAATAATCAATCAAGTACAGCACATTCAAGCAAGTTATCGTGGTGACCAGAATAAAATCCATAGAGAGCAGATACTCAATAACCTTGATCTTCCTGGAAAAGGATCTGTGTTCTTCTTATACTCCGAAATCAGTAATTGCCTTACTTCTCGGATAATTACGATAATTTATCAACCATGCGGGGTAGGAGCCCTTAGCCATGACACCGACAATAGCGGGCGAGCTGCCTACCGCGGCGCGACAGCGACTGGCCGTTCCGAGTAAACTTCTCTGGGCTTTTTTGGTGCTACTGCTCATCGGCCCTGGTGAGGCAGCGGGGCAGGCTTTCGTCTGTTTGGCCAAAGTGCAGCACCACAGGGTCGACATCCCAGAGCTGATACACACGTTTGTTCTCCCGTCGAACCCGAGTATGACCCTCACTGAGCCGAGCAAAGGCATGTTTCTTATCGCTGGGCGGGGTTTGTTGGATCCGAGCTTTGCGCAAAGTGTAGTGCTGTTAGTCGACGTCAACAACAATGGCGCCCTGGGCCTGATCATCAATCGAGCGACCGAGTACAAATTGGCGGAGACGATTCCCGAATTGCAAGAAGACCCAATCGCAGCTGATCTGTTGTATCTGGGTGGGCCGGTGGGCGCCAACACGATCACCCTGTTAATGCGAAGCGAAGAAGCTATCGAGGACGTCCACCACGTGTTTAACGACGTCTATTTCAGCACCAGCATCCCGGTGCTCGAGGCGGCTCTCGAAAAGCTCGATCACGAGCAACGCCTACGGGTCTATGCCGGACATGCGGGCTGGGGCGCAGGGCAGTTGCAGGACGAGTTGAAACGTGGCGACTGGCACCTGGTGGCAGCTGATGCTGAACTGCTTTTCAATACCGAGCCCGAACGCATTTGGCTCCGACTCATTCGCAGCGTATCCGGGCTTTGGGTCCAAAACAGCACTAACCAGGGCATAGACCAGATAAACACCTCTTTTTTCCAACTATTGTTTGAATCGCAAAAGTCTTGAAGACACTGATCTAAGGTGCAAAGGTTGCACGAGAATAGATTTTTGGATTGGTAGAGGAAGCGACTATCGAATAGTGAGGTGCTTTTATGTACCGATTCAAATATGAAATTCGTGTCAGGCATGCTTTTCAATTTCTATTATCGATTCCAATACGGCTTTTGGAGAATAGGCGGGATCTGTATAACCCCGGAAACCAGGGATTGTAAACCTGGATATCGTATGACCGGTTAGTACGGTGGACTCAACCGATCAACGCAATACTTTAATCTTACAACAATAAAGATGGAGTGTTGTATAGTGACCAAATCATGTCTCATTCTACATTTTCTTCGCTTCAGCGAACTTCTGATTAATTCCGAATCTTAAACATGGCCGATAAAAAACCAGAAAATTTTGACCCTATCGCTATTAGTGAACAGCAGTTTGATCGAGCAGTTTGTTATATCGGTAGGCTCAAGAGAGGATTGATCAGTTTTTTAAAAAAACCGAAACGCATCAATGTCGTTAATTTTCCGGTGGAAATGGACGATGGCTCGGTGCATTCAATACAGGGTTATCGCGTCATTCATAATCGAGTATTTGGTCCGGGTAAGGGCGGCATTCGTTATCATCCCGATGTCACCATGGAAGAGGTGGTGTCACTCGCAAAACTGATGACCTGGAAGTGCGCCCTGGTGAACATTCCTTTCGGCGGCGCCAAGGGCGGCGTGGTCTGTAATACGAAAGTATTGAGTGAAAGTGAATTGCGTCGAATTACCCGTCGTTTCACAACCGAGCTTGCCGATGTTATCGGACCGCATACCGACATCCCTGCACCCGATTTATATACCAATGAACAGACCATGGCATGGATATATGATACTTACGAAATGCTGCATCCGGGTAAAAATAATCGCCCCGTCGTCACCGGAAAACCAATCGAGATGGGTGGCTCGTACGGACGCCATGAAGCAACGGGTAATGGCGTCTATCTTGTCACCGAGCGCTTTTTGACCAAGGCGCTTATTGCGGAACTGCAAACAACCGCAGGTACCCGGGTAGTGATTCAGGGTTTTGGTAATGTTGGCTCAGTATCAGCACAAGATTTTTTTCGAAATGGTGCAAAAATTATTGCGGTCAGCGATAGCCAGGGCGGTATTTTTCACGAGGACGGCCTCGATCCGGAAAAAGTACTGGCATTTAAAAATGAGCACGGAAGCGTTGTTGGAATGCCTCATACTAAAACAATTACAAATGAGGAAATACTCGAGCTTGAATGCGATATTTTGATTCCCGCGGCATTAAGTAACCAGATACACGCCGACAATGCCGGCAAGATCAATGCCAAACTGGTTGTCGAAGCGGCCAATAATCCGACTACTCCGCGTGCCGATGAGATATTAAGCGAGCGTGGAATTTATTTATTGCCGGACATTATGGCGAATGCGGGTGGTGTTACCGTGAGTTATTTCGAGTGGGTACAAAATCAGGCCAACCAGCAATGGGATATTGAAGAAGTGAATGCCCGATTGCAAAAGAGGATGTACAAGGTCGTCGATACCGTGTTCGATCGTTGGCAAGAATTTGTAGTCGGTGAAAAAACTCCATCGGATAACGAAATCGTAAAAAAAGCGCAGGGACAGAATCCGGATTTCCGATGTGTGGCCCTGTCGCTTGCCATAGAACGCATTGCGAAAGCGACACTAATGCGGGGTATCTGGCCCTGATTCTTTAATATTTTGGGTTATTTGATCCCTACCCCTGAAATGATTGCTGCTCAAGACTGGCTGCACTCAGCAGTATGACTTCAATTTCCTCAATGATTTCTTCCTGGCGTAAAATACTGCCTTGACGATGTAGTTCTTCAGATTGTTCGTCCAGGTGTCGAACCGCGCCTTCCAGGTGCGCCACGCGCTGACTATTTTCAGCCATCAGGGAAGTGTACAAAATTTCATATAAAACAACGAACAGGTAATGATAACTCAGCTCAAGTAAAAACTTTCTCGGTTCAAGATTCAACTCCGGTGCATGCGGCTCCTGGGACTGTTGATGAAGCAGGGTTTGAAAAGGCGGTA
>QNFD01000401.1 GCA_003645435.1 Gammaproteobacteria bacterium
AACGCACGCACGCTGTAACGATTAGCGCCATGATGCTGGATATCGATTTCATCGTCATCATCGTGCTCGTCGTCGATTTTTCCGACTATTTGTTCAAGCACGTCTTCGATGGTTACGAGGCCAGAGACACCACCGTATTCATCTACAATCATCGCCATGTGGCTGCGATTCTGACGAAATTCCTTGAGCAGTACGTTCAAACGTTTACTTTCAGGAATAAACGAGGCCGGGCGTATGTATTCATTGATTTCGAATTTAACGGTTTCTTCGACCGAGAGCTGGAGTAAATCCTTGGCCAGCAAAATACCAACAACATCGTCCTTGTCGTCATCGATCACCGGGAAACGTGAGTGACCGGAATCGGAGATCTTTTGAATAATTTCGGCAAACGAGTCCTCGTGGTCGAGTACTATCATTCGCCCCCTGGGAATCATGATATCGCGAACCTGCATGTCCGAGACCTGTAAAACACCCTCGATCATGAACAACTCTTCAGCACCGATTAGCTGACGAGCCTGCAGGCTTTTTAACAGACCCACTAACTGCTTTTGATTTTGGGGTTCACTGGCAAATAGATCGCGTATACGTTCCAGTAACCCCTTCGTCGACCCGCCGTTATCAGCGTCAGCCATTTTTGCTCTCACTCCTGTTGTCAAAGCTGTTAGGAAACCCTAGTTATTGTGTAGACTAGTCATTATACGGATTACTATAGCCCAGTGTAGACAGGATTTTAATCTCCACGGCTTCCATTTTGGCGGCTTCAATTTCATCCTCGTGGTGATACCCCTGCAAATGCAGCATCCCATGTACCACCATATGCGCCCAGTGTGCCTCCGGACTCTTAGCTTGCTGCTGGGCCTCTTCGTTTACCACGGGTGCGCAAATCACCAGGTCTCCGAGACAGGCATATTCCAGATAATCATTTTCGGAAGGAAAAGCCAGCACGTTGGTCGGCCTGTCAATGCCACGGAACTGTAAATTGAGTGCACGACTCTCGGGCTCCCCTACCACACGTATGGTTTGCTCCAATTGATCATAAGTCGCTAACAGGGACGATTCCACCCACTGTTTAAATAACCTGGGTTCAGAAACAATTGCCAGTTTCTCATCGTTTTGAAGGTCAACGCTTACCATTTTCGAACTGGTCGTAAGCCTCGACAATATTCTGCACCAGAGGATGGCGCACCACGTCTTCCGAAGTGAAATAGCTAAACCCGATAGCGTCAATTCTTTTTAAAATATCCATACTATGCCGTAGCCCGGAATCATGTTTATCCGGCAAGTCGGTTTGCGTGATATCACCGGTGACAACCGCCCTGCTGCCAAAACCGATACGGGTCAAAAACATTTTCATCTGTGCCGGCGTGGTATTTTGTGCCTCGTCAAGAATAATAAAGGCATTATTCAGGGTCCTGCCACGCATATAAGCCAGCGGGGCGACTTCGATGACATGCCGAGCAATCAGTTTCTCGACCTTGTCGAACCCGAGCATTTCGTAAAGGGCATCGTAAACGGGGCGCAAATAGGGATCGACTTTTTGCGACAGGTCACCCGGCAGAAACCCCAGTTTTTCTCCGGCCTCGACCGCGGGCCGGGTCAATATGAGACGGCTGACTTCCTCGTTTTCGAGCGCCTGGACCGCCATTGCTACCGCCAGGTAGGTCTTACCGGTACCAGCCGGGCCTATGCCGAAATTGATTACTTTTTTACTAATCGCCTCCAGGTAACGACATTGCAGGTCGGTTTTCGGCTTGATGTATTTTTTCTTGAGCTTAACCACATAACGCTCGTAGCGCTGAAAATCACCGAGTTCGGAACTATGCAAAACCTCGTCAATTTCATTCGTCGATAGCGCGCTATCGCGGCTCATATCGAGCAGGCGCTCGATCGTAACTAGTGACTCGCCCGGAATAGACTGGCCCGAGTTGATTGCCAGCTGGTCACCCTTGACCGCCAGGCTAAGATTCAGTTTTTCCTCGATAAGCCTGATGTTCTGGTTGAGCGCGCCGCAAAAGTTGGCAATCTGCTCCGGGATCATGCTGGAAATGTCGATGAACTTGTTTATTTGATCACCCTGGGTACGGCCCTGATAGTGCGTTCATTAACAGGCTATAGTACCCTTTAGAGAATTATTCAATGCTGCCGTAATCTCGACATCGATAAACTGCCCTGCCAATGATTCGTCACCGGCAAAATTGACCACACGATTATTCTCGGTCCTGCCGGACATTTCCGCGTCACTTTTTCTGGAAAAGCCTTCGACCAGTATCGTTTGCGTGGTGCCCACCATTTTGCGGGATATCTGCATCGCCTGCTGCAGAATTCTTTCCTGCAATAGTTTCAAGCGATTCTTTTTTACATCCTGGGTAATACTATCGGGAATGAACGCTGCTGGCGTACCGGGGCGTTGACTATAAATAAAACTAAACGAGGTATCGAAACCGATATCGTCAATCAACTTCATGGTAGCTTCGAAGTCATCGTCGGACTCCCCTGGGAAACCGATAATAAAATCGGAAGACAGGCTAAGATCGGGGCGAATTTCCCGCAGTTTGCTAATCTTGTGCTTGTACTCGAGTATGGTATGGCCTCTTTTCATCATCATCAAGATACGATCAGAACCGCTCTGGATAGGCAAATGCAGGTGGCTGACCAGTTCCGGAATAGACGCATAAGCTTCTATCAGGCTGTCTGAAAATTCAACCGGATGCGAGGTCGTAAAGCGAATCCTGTCGATGCCGTCAATCACAGCAACATAATGGAGTAACAGGGCCAGGTCGGCATAATCGCCATCGTCCATTGAGCCGCGATAGGCATTAACGTTCTGTCCAAGCAGGTTAACCTCGCGCACGCCCTGCGCCGCGAGCGACACTATCTCGGCGATAACATCATCCAGCGGACGGCTGATTTCTTCACCACGGGTATAGGGAACCACGCAAAAGGTGCAGTACTTGCTACAGCCTTCCATGATCGAAACAAAGGCTTTTACGCCATCGCTCCTCGGCTCCGGTAAATGATCAAACTTTTCAATTTCAGGAAAACTGACATCGATAACCGCTTTTCCGGTCGATCGCGATTGCTCGAGCATTTGCGGCAACCGATGCAGAGTTTGCGGACCAAAAATCATATCGACATAGGGCGCGCGGGTTCGAATCGCATCGCCTTCCTGGCTCGCCACGCAACCGCCAACGCCTATCACCAGATCAGGATTCTTCTGCTTCAACTTGTTCCAGCGGCCGAGCTGGGAAAATACCTTCTCCTG
>QNFD01000402.1 GCA_003645435.1 Gammaproteobacteria bacterium
CGTTTCAAGCCGTCGCCGCCGATACCGCCGAAATATTTCTTCACCGAACGGCTCGACTTGATCTGCCGCCATGCGTTCGGGTTACCGACGATGGTATTACGTATTTTCTGCAACTCGTCGCTGGGCGGCATCCAGACCCCGCCACCGAACACGGCCTCTTCGGTGGAGATATGCACGTAGAAACCCACCGTGTGCGCGTCCTTGCCCAGTTCATGACGAAACTGGCAGGCCGCGTGCAGTTTGTAGGGGCTCTTGTCTTTCGAAAAACGCACATCGCGGTAAATGCGAAACATCGAGCCGCCGTGCGCACGCGAATCGGCAATAAAATGCGGTGATATCTTGCGCAACCGGGGCGCCATCGCATCGATGAACGCGCACATTGGCTGCACTACCGCCTGTTGATAGTCCGGTTTGTGTTCGTTAAACCATTCCCGGTTGTTGTTTTTCGCCAGTGCCTGGTAAAACTCGAAGAATTTCGGTGTGAACATATTCAGTTCTCACGAGGTTGGAGAATTCAGGGGGACAGTATACTTATTTAACCGTTTCTAATGCTTCGACTGCACGCAGTAACTCGCGTGTAACGGAAATCAATTCCTCGAGTAACTGGGGCGTTGTATCCAGTATTCCTTCGTACTCGGCCTGGTTTCGAATATCGTGGCATTTACCCAGAAAACGCACCTTGCCTGCTTCGAGACCAACGGTATGCCGAAGACATTGAAATGCGATGAATCGGTTTTCCGGCCTGAATCCATACCAGCGCAATGCAGCCGCTGCCAGCGAATAAGCGGCGCCATAAGCGGCTGAAAACCTTCCCGCTTCGGACAGTCCTTGCACGTTGATATCCGCCAGTCGAATTCTGGCGGATCGAATCATACCGTCGAATTGTTCCCGGTCCGGCGATTCCTGCTTAAGTTGCCCGATCTTTACCAGATTCCCTAATTGTGCGGTAGACATCCTCGTCCTCCTTTATCCATATTTTCGGTCGTTCGAGCACACGGGTAACAAATGCGTTTTCCTGCCGTAATTTCTCCGTGATCTGGGCAAGCGTATAAATGGTGGGATTAATCGGTCTGCCCAGTGATTTCTCGGTCTCGAATAATAACTCCATTACCTCGGAATAGGCCAATTCCTCCGCAACGAGCAGTAAATCGATATCGCTTTTGGCGGTATCCTCCGCGCTGGCGATCGAACCGTAAATAAATGCGAACGTAACTTCACTCAGGGTTGAATCCAGTGCGGCCTTGACGACATCCGCAACACCGAACGTTTTATGCACAATCCCCAGCAGTTCCAGGTAAATCGGGCATTTCGGGTTCGCCCGGTAATGGTTTTGATTACCGATTTTCTGCTTGAAAATTATTCCGGCGGCTACCATACGCTCGAGTTCCCGACTAATCGTACCCTTGCCCATCCGCGACAGGGACACGATTTCATTGAGGTAAAAACTCCGTTCCGGCTGCCCGAACAGCAGGCCTAAAACCTTCTGCTGGGTTTTGGTGAAGAGCACGTTGCCGAGAGAGTGCGAGCGCATGAGCCTGCCAACATAGGTCCTAAATTGGGTACTATAGGACCCAATTTAGGACTTATCAAATTTTATTTTACCTCCAATCCCGAGTCGAGACGTCAAGACTCGTATCCAGTGGCACGCCCGGCGGTTCTATCGGTCGAGATTACTGGTCAGGCAACCAGTGTTATGCATAGGTGTCATAGTCTGCTTTACCCTGTATATCTGTTCAATCTGATTCAGGGGGAATCTCCTCGTCGACGAGATTTCTGATCCGCCCAGGAAGGGGGTGAAAATGGCGTGTCGTTCGACCGCCGATAATTGATACAACCGGAGCAAATGGGTCGTCGCTTCTTGAATTGTCCAGAAACCGGACCTGATCATATAGAGGAATGGCCTTCTTTACATGTGCAAGCGTCCTGGGAATTCGCTGCTCCACCTTTTCATCAGGTACGTTGTGACCACCTTCGGAAACTCTTTGAGATATCCGCGCTTTGTTGAGACCTGTGTGTTCCAGGTGTATTAAAACCAGTATGATTTCATATCCCAGTGGCCTGGCCTGGTAACGAATGGGTGATTGCTCGGCAATGGCGGATGCCAATTCACCAGAAGTTCAGATTAAAATTCAAATCTGACCCTAATGGCAGGGGCAGTATACTTAACTCAAGTTTCAAGTAGGCACTAGTAAAGAAAGGAATACTTCGCCGGGAGTTGGGAAATAGCACCCTACCCGCCGCAGTATCTCTTACGGAGGTAACCAAGGTACTCCGAGCCCGCCTCCCGCTCATGCTGAAGGGATGATAATAATTGCTGGTATGTAATCGCCTTGAACCCTAATTCTGCGCCGACGCAACTTGCAAATTGCCTTACTTCCTCCGCATGAATGCTCGACTCTTTACCGGGCAATTCCAGGTACATGTAGTAGAGGGAGAATTGATCGCCTAGTTGAGTAGCCATTCCCAGCGCATGCTTTAGCAATTGGGCGGCATCCAGGTAACGAAACCTTGCAGCGCCACTGTTCATCTGCTCTGCGAGTTCCTGAGACGCAGGCAACCCTCTTTCTGCCCACAATCGAATCCCTTGCGGAAAGTACTTCGATTTGAATGGATCTTTGTTAACAGGCTTTGGACTTAACCACTCGCTGAACTTACTTTCAATACCAATCACAAAGCCATCTGCGAGCTCAAGCGTCACGTCCAGGTTCGGTGGGTTGCCCGTCAAACCGGTCGGAAACTGTGCTTCGAAAGCTACGGACAAGATCTCGCGATCAACTCGTAACGCAGCTTGAAGCGCAGACTTATCTCGACTAACCCAACTGTCAAAGACATTTACTGCTAGCGCTGAAGATGAATGCAACGCCTTCATCTTGGCCGGACGCGTTAGCGCATCCTGAAGCTCAGACCCACTGCCGTTTTCAAAAGCTGACCTTGTCTTCGAATTTATCGGTCGCAGTAAGTTGGAAGCTACAGCCGCTAGATAACCGCGAGCATCAGGCTTGAGTCCCCGAGACTCGGCCCAGTTGCGTTGCTGCTGCAGAAGTTCAGTTTTTGATGACATTAAAGAATCACTCTGTAGATAATCAAGTTAGTCGATCTTAATCTCGACGACACAATGGTCGCCGGGGCCCCAAATGCGCCGAACCGTTTAGTGCAGTTACCTGCATATGGAATCCGTGTTTGCTCATATTGACCGTTTGTTACCTACTGATACTAGACCAATTATGGTGAGAGTTAACCTGGTTGATTGCGGGACTAG
>QNFD01000403.1 GCA_003645435.1 Gammaproteobacteria bacterium
CCTGGAATTCGTTGATGGTGCGTATGAGAAATTGGCTATCCTTGCCGCGCAGCGCACCACCCGGCAGGTTCACGTTGCTGACGCCAACCACCTGCCGCACCTGATCCAGAGTGATTCCCAAAGCCGCCAACCGGTTCTGGTCGATATCGATCTGGATTTCTTCTTCCAGGCCACCCTTGATCTGGGCCGCGGCCACACCCTTGACCGTTTCGAGGTCCTGTTTGATCTGCTTTTCGGCCAGCCGGCGCATGGCCTGCAGGTCCGCCGCGACCGCCGGTCCGGACAGGGCCAGTCGAATAATGGGATCCAGGCTGGGATCAAAACGCAGTACCACCGGATCGGTGGTCTCGGCCGGCAATATCAACCGGTCCAGTTTCTCACGCACTTCCATGGCCAGGCGGTCCATGTCCGAGCCCCACTCGAACTCAAGCGTGACCTCGGAGATGCCCGCCCGCGAAACCGAATGTACGGTTTGCAGTCCACGCAACACGCCCACGGCCTCTTCGACCGGCCGCGTGACGAGGTTTTCGACTTCCTGCGGAGCGGTGTCCGGAAATTCCGTTTGCACCGTGATGCTGGGGTAGGTGATGTCCGGAAAAAGCTCAAGGGCCAGGCGATTATAACCCACTACCCCAAAAGCGATTACCGCCAGCGCGGCCATGACCACGCTGACGCGTCTGCGCACCGCCAGGTCGACGAAATCACGCATCAGTCCGCCACTCCGTCGGCCGCCACGTCCGTGGTCTCAGCCAGAATTTTCATGGCGGCGCCATGCTTCAGCGAGCGTTGGCCCTTGACGACCACGGACTCACCGACGGCCAGACCGGAAACGATTTGGGTGTTGCTGTCGTCGCTAAAGCCCACGGTGACGAGCCGCCGCTCGGCCTGATCGGTGTCGCCATCGGTGACCGCGACGTAGACCACGGTTTCGCCCTTGTCGGTGATAACCGCCGAACGCTGCACCAGCACCACATCGTCCCGACGCTCGGTCACGATCTGCACCTCGGCAAAATCTCCCGGACGCGTATCGTCCGGATAGGCAGACACCTCGACCGTGATCTTGATGGTGCCGCTGTTGGGGTCGATAATCGGGCTGATCAGGGTGATACGCCCCTGCATTCGTGCGCCGCTGCTGTCGAGCACCAGGTCGACCAACTGGTCCTGTCGCAGCTTCCTGAATTCGCGGCTGGGCACATGCACCCGCGCCAGCAACGGATCAAAGTCGGCCATCACGAACAACGCCGTATTGGCCGAAACAGTCTGGCCAAGGTCGACCAGACGCGCGGTGATGCGACCGGCGAATGGCGCTCGAACCGTCGTATACGACAGATTCAGGCGGGCCAGTCCCTCATCGGCCTCGGCGCTGGCCAGATCGCTGCGCGCGGCCTCGAATTCCTCTTCGGTGGACAATTCTTCGGCCTTCATGGCCTGCAGCCGGTCGAAGCGCGATTGCAGGTTGGCCGTGCGCGCGGCCGCCTGTTGCAGCCGCAGGCGATATTCGTCGTTGCCTATCGTCAACAGGGGCGCACCAGCGGCCACGAAGTCGCCTTCTTCGGCCGCCAGCGACGTCACGACACCGGTGACCCGCGCCAGGACCTCGGCCTGTTTTTCGGCCTCAAGAGTTGCGGTCGCCTTGTAATAACTGGCGATCGACCCGAGGGCGGCCGGTTGCACCGCCACCGGGATGGCCTTGGCGGCGCCGGCCGCACCCCCGGGTCGCTGTCCGCTACCGGGTTGCCGCTGCCCGTGATTTTGAGCGGAGCTCTGGCTTTCGCCTTCACCTTTACCACAGCCGGCCACCGCCACCAGCAGCACGGCACACATCAGCACAAACCGCAGTCGGGTCATTTTTCAAGCCCTTTCGGGGAGCGCAATCGGATCAGAATAAGGCAAGACGGCCGCCCATGGCCATATCCCGATCCGGGACCGGGACAGAGACCGAAGTTGCGGCCGCAACCACTGAGTCGTCATATTATCATAGAATCCACTTTCCAAACGCCCATGGGAAGATTTAGTTTCCACACATGGACTTTTCTCCCTTCATTCTCTGTACCGCGGGCACCAGGCCACCGGCCCCCCGCAAAATCGGCACCGGCGAGGGCCTCGGCGACCGCATGCGCACCGCGGCCTTTGCCGAACTCCAGGCCATTGCCGCCTTCACCTGGGCGGCCGGGAAATTCGACGACGCCCCGGCCGGCTTGCGCGACGACTGGTTGCGCCAGGTGCCCGAAGAACAAAAACATTATGACCTGATTGTCGCGCGCATGGCGGAATTGGGGTTTAGACTGGACGAGCGTCCGGTATCGGGCGGGTTATGGGACGCCTTGTCGACCTGCACGTCGGCCAGGGAGTTCTGCCTCAGGATTGCCGATGCCGAAGAACGCGGCCGGCGGGCGGGGCTTCGCCTGGCCGGCTATCTGGCGGGCAAGGATCCGGCGACCGCCGCCGTCTTCCGGGAAATCGCCGACGACGAGGTCTCACACGTCGCTCTGGCTGACACGTACTACGGCTGGACACCCGCGGCCGATTGACACCTGCCACCAGCGTCTCTATTGTTTATACGGTAATCGTCGCTGATTTGAATTCTGGTGATTTTTTGGGCGGCCAAGCCGGCCAAATTCCCATAAGGCAGTCCATAACGATGCGTAGCCGGATTTTCTGGCCTCTTTTGCTGACCGTTGCCCTGCTGGCGGCGGCGTGTTCGAGTGATAATCCCGGCCAACCCGATCAGCAAGAGCCGATGCCACCGGCGGGTTTTGTGCTGATCGAGGCCGGCACCTTCACCATGGGCAGCCCGGCGGACGAACTCGGCCGCTATGACACCGAGCTTCAGCACGAGGTCACCCTGACCCACGACTACTGGATACAGGCCACCGAAGTCACCAATGAGCAATACCGGGTTTTGGCCCAATGGGCCCTGGATCAGGACCTGGTGACGATCGAAGGCGACACCAACAAGGCGCTGCTGGATCTGGGCGGCTCGGGCCAGTACTTCTACGCCCTGACCGCCGACGGCAGCGAACTCGACTACGATGCCGAAGGCGATACGCTGATCCTGTATGACGTCGGCTTCGGCATCAACCCTGACCACCCCTTGAAATACGTGACCTGGGCGGGCGCAGCGGCCTACTGCAATTGGCTCAGCCTGAGGGAAGGGCGCACACCGGCCTACGACCCCATCACCTGGACGGTTGACGACTTCGCCAGTGACGGCTATCGGCTGCCGACCGAAGCGGAATGGGAGTACGCCGCCCG
>QNFD01000404.1 GCA_003645435.1 Gammaproteobacteria bacterium
ATCAGTTTTGTCCGCTCTGTAATATGAGGTGATATCAGGGCAGCGGTAGTCATCAAGGTGTTTTTATCAATATCGACAAAGACGGGGGTTGCTCCTCTGGCCATAATCATATTGACCATTGATACCCAGGTCATGGATGGCGTAATCACTTCATCCCCCGGACCTATATTGTATGCATGCAATAACAGATGCATTGCGGCTGTCGCCGAGGTGAGCGCAACCGCTTCTTTGCAACCCACTCGATCACAAACCAGTTTTTCAAATTCAGCTGCCCTGGCGCCGGTTGTAATCCAGCCGGAACGCAATACCTCAACTACCGCATTGATATCCTGTTCATCAATACATGGCCTCGAGACGGGTATAGATTTTTCCTGGTCGCTAGTTTTAGACATCTTCTTTCGTTATTGATTAATACTCATGGCCATACAACTCGGCAACCCTGCTCAATAGTAATTAGATGGGTTTTGTGCAAATAAAGATCATACAATAATTTGATCGGCCATGTACTAACCGGGAACTCACATCCCCGCTTGATTCAAAACAATCTCTACCTGGTTTTTACGATTAGCAGGTAGTCGGTAGGACTTTTCCTGGTAAGCCTGCATAGGCCAAAGGGCATGCGCCAAAGCGCGATTTTCAAGCCCTGGGTTTGCAACGGGCGACGGGGCTAAATGTTCGTCTTTATAAACAAAATGTTGCGGAGGCTGATCTTTAATTAATACTACAACGTCGTCTCCCTCCATATAAGCCTGGTTAGCCTGGAACTGCATTATCGCCCGCCCGGGAATATCGTCCAGATCTTTACGGGTCAGGTCGATACCAATCGCCGGATGATCGCTGTTGATTCCCATCATTGACAGGAGGGTCGGTAACAAATCAATCTGGCTCGAAACCCGATTAATAACCTGTGGCTTAATACCATCACCCAGGATCAATCCTGGAATCCGATAATGTTTAACCGGCACTAAATCGTTACCATAAACCCGGTCGCCATGATCGGCAACTATCAAAAATACCGTATCATTCCAGTAATCAGACTGTTTTGCTTTTTTAATATACTCACCCAGCGCATGATCGGCGTATTTGATTGCATTGCCAACCGTTGCTTTAGGCTGCTCAACCAGCTCTATGCGGCCATCGGGAAAATCAAAAGGTGAATGGTTGGTGGAGGTAAAAACCAGGCTAAAAAACGGTTCGCCATTGTTAGCCTGCTCGGCAAAGGTTTCATGCGCTTTATTAAACAGGTCCTCGTCGGAAACACCCCAGGAACCGGTAAACACAGGATCATCGTAATCCTTTTCATCAATAATGGTCGCAAACCCATTGTTACTAAAGAAACGCCTCATATTGTCAAAATGGGCTTCTCCGCCATAAATAAACGAAGTCGAATACTTCCGATCCGATAACAATTGAGCAATTGTGAAAAAATCATACTGACTGCCCCCCAGCTTGACGACGCTGCGATTGGGGGTTGGTAAAAACCCGGTAATAACGGCCTCGATACCGCGCACCGAGCGGGTGCCGGTTGCGTATAACTGATCGAACCAGATACCTTCTTCAGCCAGCTTATCCAGGTTGGGGGTGATATCACGCCCACCCAGTTTCCCGAC
Source organism: Gammaproteobacteria bacterium (assembly GCA_003645435.1). The sequence continues at coordinate 1,611 of QNFD01000404.1, forward strand.
ATAAACCGCACCCAGGCTTTCTTCAAGAATTATAACCAGGTTTTTAGGTCTAGTGCCAACCAGGCCGGCACTGCCATTTTGGTGATGTAAGGTGGGAATATCGGGATCAAAAAAAACGTCCTCGGGCAGATGGGTACCCTCATAAATTTCCGCCATCATATTGGCTTCAGGCATGTCACCATAGGGTTTTGTATCACCGCTCTCATATTTCAGGTTTTCATACAGCGCATACAATACTGAATAGGTTGAACTCAGTGGTAGTGAATTAACCAGCGGATCGGATGAAAATGCGACGGTGCTGGGATTAACCGGGCGATGATCCAGGGTGGAGCGTACCGCCATCACGCATAGCAAAAATACCAGGACTGATAACAGGGGAGCACTCCATATTACGCTGGGTTTCATTTTCTCGAAAACACGCTTCAACAACCGATGCATGCCAAATACCGCGGCAGCGGTCAGCAGCACGGAAACCAGAAGTTGCAAGGGGTAAGCCTTTAACAGCATTGACATTATCTCTTTCGGGTACTTCAGGTACTCAATCATTAAAATGTTGGGCCTGAAGTCGAATTGCATAATAAAATTAGGGGTCGCCAGCTCCAGGAAAACGAGTAATGCCGTCAACACAATAAAATAAACCTTGAGCAGCCATACGGCCGGCTTCATCGACCATCGATTGGTTGCGAGTAACGGCAGCAATGAAACAGGTATGATCAGAAATCCAGCCAGTACAACCAGATCAAACCGAAGGCCCTGCAATAAAATAAACCAGGTACCGTCGGTTTCAGAAACCCGGTCAAACTGCCAGCCAAGCAGCAATAGTCGCGACAGGCTTAAATAGGCCAGCATGGGCAGTAAAAACGCAAGGACGGGGGTTGCCCAATTGAGGTGAGACTTATTCATCTTTGGCCTATGTGGGTATGAAAGGCTACTTTTAAAGTTAAAATCAGTGCAGATAAGCTATCTGCTTCTCGAACTGATCACCATTGTACTTTAGTCCTGTACTTTTCGTATGGGTATTGCTAACTATTACTGTTTAGGTTTTTGCATCTGGACGGATTTACATTCCTCCGCCACAGCGATATTGCCAGGCGAATCAGAATTCGATAAGTATGGAATGATGCGGTAAATATCATGCCCGATTCCAGCTTCGCACCGGCACCCGCACTAAAAGCCATTAGAGATGACAGCAAATAAACGGTCGGCTGCGGCATTTTCAACCATAGCAACAGGTGTGTCAGGCCGAGTATCGCGCTTGCGGCAGCTACCATGGACCAGGCGATAGTCAGTAGACTCACCTGTAATTATTCATCCTTCGAATGTGGGGGCAGATCCTGAATCTAGAATTATCAGTCGGCTGATTGAAAATTCTAGATTCAGGACCCCAATATGCTCAAAACCTGGCAAGTCTAAAGATTAATTCTCGCCGATTACCGCGGTTGAATCGACATCGCGCATGTCCGGTAATTCATGTGCTATTCCCTGGTGACAATCGATACAGGTCTTACCGGCATCCAGTCCCTCCGAGTGCTGTTTAACCGCGCGTCGACCCTGTTCGACAAAATCCATGGAATCATAGTCATGGCAGTTGCGGCATTCGCGTGAGTCGGTTTTTTTCATCGCGCGCCAGACATTTTGC
>QNFD01000405.1 GCA_003645435.1 Gammaproteobacteria bacterium
AAACATGCCCCTGTGATTGACTCACGCTTTCCAGTTTTACCTTATCGTCAACCAGGTGGGCGCCGATACGCAGGTTTCGACCGGGTTCCAGTGATTTAAGTCCAACCACCTGCAAGCGACCATCGGCGAGCATTGCCGGCCGTTGCGAAAGCTGCTTGCCGATAAATTGCTTTTCGCGGTTGGCCATGCCGTCGAGCCCGAGATCGAGAGCGGTGGTACGGCCGTCGAGTTCGGAACCGGCAACGTGACCTTTTTCGATACGCATGGTGCCGAGTGCCTCGGTACCATAGGGAGTGACACCCAGTTCCTTACCGGCTTCGAGCAACTCAAGCCAGGCCTGTTCGCCATAGTCAGCCGGAACATTGACTTCGTAGGCCAGTTCACCCGAGAAGCTGATGCGAAACAGGCGCGTGGGAATATTATTCATATAACATTCACCCACTGCCATAAACGGAAACGCCTCGTTGCTGATATCGATGTCGATCACCTTTTCAAGTAGCGCTCGACTATTGGGTCCGGCGACCGCGATGCCTGTCCATTGTTCGGTGACCGAGCAGAACACGACGTCGAGCTCTGGCCAGACGGTCTGGTGATAGTATTCCATATGTGAAAGTACCGGCGCGGCGTTGGCCGTGGTAGTGGTCATGAAATAATGATTCTCGCCAAGACGGGAGGTTGTGCCATCGTCAAACACCATGCCGTCTTCACGTAACATGATGCCGTAGCGGGCGCGGCCAATTGGTAGTTTGAGCCAGTTGTTGATGTAGAGACGGTTGAAAAACTCGGCTGAATCGGGTCCCTGGATGTCGATCTTGCCGAGCGTGGTGACGTCAACCATGGCGACATTGTTACGTGTATTATTGGTTTCACGTATGTAGCAGTCATTCATGGACTCACCGGGAGACTGTGGGTAATAGCGTGCACGTAACCAGAGACCGGCTTCGATAAACACGGCACCCTGTTTTTCATTCCAGTCGTGGATCGCGGTGCGGCGCACCGGCATAAATTCCTGCCCTATCGTGTGGCCGGCAAACACACCCATGGCTACCGGCACATAAGGAGGTCTGAAAGTAGTGATGCCGACATCGGGAATGGGTTCGCCGCGCTGGCCTGCGAGGATTGCCAGCGTATTGACATTGCTGGTCTTGCCCTGATCGGTGGCCATGCCCTGCGTAGTGTAACGTTTCAGTAGTTCAACCGAATCGTAACCTTCCTGTGCCGCCAGGTTGATATCACTGGCCTTGACGTCGTTTTGCTGGTCGACAAATTGCTTGTAGGATTTGTTGTAGGGCGTTGGCGCAATCCACAGTGCCTCGATGCTGTAAGCGCCGTCATCACAGGTTTTGGGGGCTTTTGTTTTACGAGCTTTAAAACCAGCCAGCTTAGCCGCTTCGTTTCCTGCAGCGGCACCCTGGTCGAGACAGTCCTGTAATCCAAAACTACCCTTCGCGGCGCCGATAGAAACTTCGGCCTGGCGTGATTGCCCGGGTACAAATGAGGCGATAGTATCGTCATAAACGGGCTTCGCGCCGGACTGGCTGTGCAAATGCACATTCGGGTTCCAGCCGCTGGAGGAGGCGATAAGGTCGCAGTCGATTCTCTGCGGTTCTTCGGTTTCACCCTGCGTGGTCACCAGCTGCGCATAGCTTACATGTTGGCGCCCCTCGGCCGCGCCTACTGTCTTACCGGTAATTAACTCAATCGAGAGCTTCTCCAGTTCCCCGGCCAGGGGAGCATTCGGATGCAGGCGTGAATCAACCACGGCGACGACTTCGATACCGGCCTCGTGTAAATCAATCGCACTACGATAGGCATCGTCATTATTGGTGGCGACTAGCGCCCGGCTACCGGGTCTGACCCCATATTGATTCACATAGGTGCGAGCGGCCGAGGCCAGCATCACGCCGGGCTTGTCGTTATTACCAAAAACCAGCGGGCGCTCGGTTGCTCCCGCCGCGATCACTACCCGTTGAGGGTAAAGAGTCCACATGCGTTGACGCGGCTGACCAGCTCCCGGAACCACTAAATGATCGTTTACTTTCTCAATCGCGGCGACGGTATTGTGGTCGTAGTAACCAAATACCGTGGTGCGGTTAAGAATATGCACATTGTCCATCGCTGCCAGCTTATCTGCCTGTTCGGCGGCCCAGTCATTGCCGGCTTTGCCGTCGACGCTCAGGTTTTCACTGTTCAGGCTTCCGCCGAGCTGTACATGTTCATCTGCGATGATGACACGAGCCCCCGATTTGGCGGCTGTAAGTGCCGCCGTTAATCCTGCCGGCCCGGCACCGACAACCAGAACATCGCAATGTTCGTGGCATTGCTCATAATAATCAGGATCGGGATCGGTTGGCGCGGTACCAAGACCAGCGGCGCGTCGTATCACGTGCTCGTAAACATTGGTCCAGAAGGACGCGGGCCACATGAAGGTCTTATAGTAAAAGCCAGCCGATAGCAATGGTGAAAACAGGTTGTTGACCGCCATCGCGTCGAAAGCCAGCGAGGGCCAGCGATTTTGACTTTTGGCAACCAGTCCGTCGTAAAGCTCGATCGTGGTGGCCCTGGTATTGGGCTCCTTGCGGGCGCCGGTGCGCAGCTCGACGATTGCGTTCGGTTCTTCCGAACCGGCGGTCAAAATGCCCCGGGGCCGGTGATATTTGAAACTACGGCCAAGCAGACGCACACCATTCGCGAGCAGGGCGGAGGCCAGCGTATCTCCCTCGTAACCCTGGTAGTCTTTGCCGTCGAAATTAAAATAAATTGGCCGACTGCGATCTATGCGGCCGCCTTCACTGTTACGAAATTCCTGTGCCATTATTAAGACCCCTTGTTGCAGGGCAGGTTGGGGGACGCGGGTGCGGTGCTTGATACTTCATGTGTCAGGGTATTGCGTACCACCGTGATCCAGGCACGACAGCCGTTCACATGTTGCCAGTGCTCGGTATGCTCACCGGCGGGGTTATCGCGGATATAAACATAGTCACACCATTCATCTTGCGAGGCATCGTCTGCCGGGCGTTGTTTCGTGGCGTCACCGCCGTATGAAAATTCGTCTTCATTTCGGACCCCGCACCAGGGGCAATCTATACGTATCATTATTAATTCCCCTAGTGAGCCTTGGGTGAGGCGCCAACGCCTTTTTCGTCGAGCAGATAGCCTTCGCGGAATCGCTCGAGGGTGAAATCTTTATTCAGTTCGTGGGCCTTGTTGTGGGCGATAGTGTGAGCAAATACCCAGCCCGAACCG
>QNFD01000406.1 GCA_003645435.1 Gammaproteobacteria bacterium
AACGCATTACCAAAGCGATTCCTTATAATCGAGATCTGTATCGGTATGCGCAGGTCAGGAGTTTCTTTGCCAGGGTAGAAGTGCTGGTCGAAACACTGCAACAACTATCAACAGGTTTCGCCGCTGAACGGGCGCTTGAGCTGATCGATTATGCCCTTTTACGTATCAACAGGGCCCTGAGAACTATCGATGACTCGGGAGGCTTCAGGTTCTACAGTGTCGAAACACTGGGCGAACTCCACATCCAGGTGCTTGCCGAAATCGGCTGGCCCATAAAAAAGATTGCCGGCTACCTGCTGGATTTATACGCCGACGAGATCGCCGAGCTGTACCCGAAAATTCCAGTGAGCTACTTATCTATACTAGGCGATGAGGGACTAAACATATTCAATGATGCATTGCAGGCTGAATGGGACGAGCTACCGTCGCTGGAAGGTAAACCCGATCAACAGATAGAATGGAGAACACAACAACCATACTGGAATCTGCAGGCACCACTGCTTTTCATCGCAAGGCAAAGGGGAGATCTCGATGGAGAGATCGCACTGCGCGCTAAAATCGCAACTTCGGATCATCTACTGCTCGATATATCAAAACTCTGTCTACAACATGACCGCCTCGAAGAGGCCATCGACTGGTGGCAAAAAGCTGCCGAACTGGCAAAAAAGTCGATCTCTCCCGCCAGAAATTTTGGTCTCGCGGAACAGGAAATCAAGATTCTCTGTTACCAGGAAAAATTTGACCAGGCACTGGAGTTACGATGGTCAGTTTTTCAGCGCAGTCCAGGCCTGGAAAGATACCGGCAACTGACAGCCATGGCCCGGCAAGCCGGTGACGAAAGCAATTGGTATCAAAAATCAGTCGAATACCTGGATTCACAAACGGACCGGCCGGGGCAGTCTGCTTACGATCTGATCGCCGAGATCCATCTACACGAACGTCATCCCGAGCGTGCCCTGAGCCTGGCAACCAATCAGGAATTGAATCCGAGTATTCTACTTGAGATTATTCGCATCAACAGGGACCAACAGACGGAAATCCTACCCCTGTATATTCGGCTGGCTGAATTCAATATTCAACGGAGCAAAAACGATGCTTATCATGAAGCGATAAATTTGCTCAAGGAAGCCCGGACCGTTCTGGACGAAGCCTTGCAGGAAAACTTAAACAACGAAGTGGTCGGCTTGCATGGAAAATACAAAGCCAAACGTAATTTCAAAAAATGGCTCGAAGAATCATTTCCCCTATAATATGAATATAAATTCCTATCACTAAGGCTATTAGAATATATTGCATATCCTGGGATATAAATTCCGGCAACGGAATACGTAAATCCGGTGAGCGAATCTGAAATAATCGAAACACATCATTTTTAAACTTTACTTGTTAATACAGGCGATAATTTTCTTTAGCTCAAACTAGTCCGCATACCAGGTCTAATACTATCAAGCTCCTTTTCTACATTAACCTGCATATTGGTCTGCGCAATTTCTAGTAGTGTGTTCTCTATTTGATAAGTCTTATTTCTTTTAAGCCACATCAACACCTGCGCCAAATGCCAAATTGATGATTTTCCTTCATGAACTGGCGCGGGGAATTCTGCCCCACTGACGAGCGTGAGCTTTCTCATATATTGACGTGAGAAGCCAAGTATTTCTGCCACATCAGTTAGTCCAACCAGGTCTGGGCTTGCCTCAATGAGCCTGGCATCGGGAATAACATTCTTTACATCTGAGATTGCTGTAGAGATAGCTTCAAAGGCCGATCTGGACTCACGGATAAAATCCAGGGCAATTCGGCCATTTTGACCAATACCGACCAGGGCATCATCACATCCCCCTACCCCGAGTTGTTCTACATATACCTCGGGATCGATGGATGCATCTTGAAGGCTGAACTTCAACCTAAACTCATATTCTTTCATATTTCAGTCCACATCTTCAGAGGTTAATCTAGCACCATGAATGGTGCAATTATCAACAACCCGACGGATTTGTTTGCCGTGATTACCAGCATTTCGCGGAGTACTCCAGATACTCGTAATACAGAACTCGCCACATCGGCATTCCTTGTTGTTATAGGGACAGTAAATCTTACCCCACGCGTGTGATCCACCCACTTCAACTCGCCAACCATTTTTCTCGGCGTAACAAAGAGCATCTTCAATTTCCTGTTTCGAATGCTTTTTTCTCGACATATAAATAGCATCGCTCTGATTTATAATAGGACTCACTACCAAGGTTGTCAAGTGACAACCTTGGTAGTGAGTCCTGAGTATATTGTACAATAATCCCATTGGAGCTCATCAGATGAGCCACTGAATCGGTTATTTCAAGGACATCGGGTCGACATAAGACATTAGGGTTGCAAAAAGCAAGTAACAAGACCTGCTGCCCCCTCACTCCGGAAGTGGGGAGAGGGAAACCCTTAACACAAATAGATTATTACGAAGCAGTTACCCTGATTCACGGCGCTGGCTGACAGCCTGGGCAATAATACATTTTACGTCCGCCCATGACCGAGCACTCGATTTCGGCGCCGCAAAAATGACAGGGCTGGCCGGCGCGCCCGTAGCTGTTAAAACGATACTGCTCGCGCGCCGTCAGGCCCTGCTGCTTGAGCCGCGTGACCAGGGCTGGCGGATTTATGATGCCGCGCGTGCGGTATGATCGCCGCGTCAGGCTGATGATCTGGCGAGCCAGCTTGCGCAACTGCGCCTCGCTGCACTGGCCCGGTTTCAATGATGGATGCAGGCCGGCACGGGTGAGGATCTCGGCACGCAGATAATTACCCAACCCGGCGACGAAGCTCTGGTCGAGCAGCAAACCGGCGAGCTGGCGTTGTCGAAATCGCGCCGAACCCAGGCGCTCTACAATCGTGTCAACCCCAGGGCTTTCGCTCAACAGATCCGGACCAAGCCGGGCGAGAAAGGGATGGCGATTCAGTTCGCTCGCCTTCAAAACGTCGATCTCAGATGCGCTGTACAGCAAGGCACTGTAACGATCGTTATGAATCGCAAGCCGCAGCTGGCGACCAGTCTCAGGGTAATGCCCGCGTTTCTCGACATACCAGCGACCGTAGAGCTGGTTATGGCTGTAGATAACGAGACCATTGTCGAAATACGTCAGGATCGCCTTGCCGCGAGTGGCGACGTCGGTGACCCGTCTTCCTCGCAGGCGCTTCTCGAAACGGCGCAACGCCGGAAACGCGAATTCGACCGCGGTCGTCTGCCACG
>QNFD01000407.1 GCA_003645435.1 Gammaproteobacteria bacterium
CCCCCCGCATACTCGGGAACATTTTGCAGGTTTCTCGGGAAAGGCAGCGACTCGAGCATCTTGATGGTAGCGACGATGTGATTATTAATCACTTCGCGCTCCTCATCGTTGAGGGTACCGCGCTGAATACTGAGGTTCATCACTTCGTCAGCGGATAACAACGGCTGCTGTTTCCCGGCACTATCGGTCCAGGTCAACCGGGCGAGTTGCTGCACCCGCTCGATGTGCTCTTCGCTCATGAATTCACCACCGATATTGGCATTGCGCAGAAATTCGAAATCGTCCGTCAGCTGCGCGCAGGCCTGCCGGTAATCATCCTCCAGCACATCCCTCGGCTGCGCGGAACCGTCGGCCTGCAGACAGGCTTTCAGGTACGCTATCTCCGCATCGCGACGTAACACTTCGAAACGGGCTTCCAGCGTGTTAATCCGATCGTAAATGGTCTCCAGCTTGGTCGCCTTGTCCATGACGTATTCGGGCGTCACTACCTTGCCGCAATCATGTAACCAGGCCGCCGTCTCCAGTTCATAGCGATCCTTCTCGGTGATCTGGAAATCTCTCAGCGGCCCGTCATCAGCGGCATTCACCGCATCGGCGAGCATCATCGTCAGCACCGGAATACGCCGGCAATGCCCCCCTGTGTAAGGCGACTTGTCGTCGATGGCCGATGCGATCATGCGTATAAAGGATTCGAACAGGACCTGCAGTTCCGAGATCAGGCGCTGCTGGGTCAGTGCGACTGCCGCCTGCGATGCGAGCGATTCCGCAAGTTGCTGGTCGACCGCGCTAAACTCGATGACATCGCCGCTTTCGATATCCCTGGCGTTGATCAATTGCAATACGCCTATAATCTCCTGCTCGTGATCCTTTAAGGGGAAGGTCAACATCGACCGGGTGCGGTAACCGGTATTGCTATCGAAGTTGCGCGTACCGGTAAAATCAAAACCATCCTCGTGATACGCATCCGCGATATTGATGGTCTTTCCCGTCAGTACGCTATGGGTGACGACATTGCTGTGATTCTCTTCACCGTCGACGATCAGCGGAATCGTCGGAAAGGTAATCTCGTTACCTGAAGTTCCACCCATCTGGATGTCGAGCGAATCATTAGAAATTATTTCGAAACTGAGCTCGTCGTTATTCAAAAAATAAAGCGATCCGCCGTCGGCCTGGCTCAGGGCCTTCGCGCCCATCATGATAAGTTCCAGCAGTTTGGGGGTGTCGTTTTCCGCTGACAGCGCGATGCCGATCTCATTCAGGCGATCAATTCTATCTAGCAATTCTGACATAAATATTATTCCTGACAGCGCTTGAAAAACCAGATATACATTCGTCACCGTATACCCCTCGACCGCCCCCTATTCTAGGTAAATCGCCTCGCAATTCAAATTTGTCTTTACAGCCAACTATTTGGGCCTTAATACTGGTAAAAATGTGCATACGACCTTATAGTTAATCGTCAACGTCGATTTATTGAATACCCGGGAGATCGTAATTTGTCAGCCAGCTTAAGTTGGTCGCGTAAATAATTGAATAATATATGATTTAGACTGTAGAATTATTCAGTCACAAGACCTGCCATAAGCACAATAAAAAGGCGGCAGCTAATAATAAATGGAAAAATGGAGACGGTATGAAATCCCGTTTTTGGAGTAGCGACTGGTTTGCCGGGCTATTAATAACCATCGTAATAGTGGTTTTTTCCGGTTCTGCTCCCTTTCAAAGCCTCGAACGAAGTTTTTATGATTGGGGCGTGCGCTCGACCGACCGGGTACCCTCCGACAAAGTAGCCGTCATTGCCATTGACGACAAGAGTATCGACAACCTCGGGCGCTGGCCATGGCCACGCAATTTGCACGCCGAGTTGATCAATCGCCTCAACGAAGGCGGCGCCAGGGTCATCGGGCAAACCGTCTTCTTTCTCGAGCCGCAAATCGATCCGGGGATGCTGTACATTCGCGATCTGATCGAGTTCTTCTCAACCGCCAGCTTTAACGACGTTCCAGCGGATATAGACGCGCTCGGGGCAATGCTCGAATTCGAGGGCAATAACAAGGATATCCTCGAATTCTATATGCAATCCAGCGTCAATACCCGGCTCAACCAGGACATAGAAACCCTGAAGGCAAACCTGTTTGAAGCCGAGCAGGAATTGAATACCGACGCCAAGCTCGCGCAAAGCCTGGCGAATGCCAAAAACGTGGTTCTAGCCATGTTTTTTTACCTGGGATCACCGCGTGGTAATCCCGATGCCGAATTGCCTGATTACGTACTGCAAAATTCGATAAACCAGATTCGCGACAGAGTTTCGGCCCAGTCCAACGGGCTGTTTCCCATACCCACCCTCAATGCTTTGCCCCCAATCGCCAGCGTAGGGCAACATGCCGCGGCAATCGGGCACTTGAACTCCCTGCCCGACGTCGATGGCGGCGTTCGTTCGGAACCATTGGTGCTGCAGTACTACGATCGTTTCTACCCTTCGATTTCATTACAGATCGCCGCCAAAAGCCTGAACCTGGATAATAACGATATTCGCGTCAACCTGGCGGAAAGCGTCGAACTCGGCTCTTTGACTATCAAGACCGATACCCAGTTACAGATGAACACTTTCTTTTACTCGGATATAAATGGACCGGCATTCCAGGTCGATTCCTTTTACGACGTGTTTACCGGCAGCATCCCGATCGAGAAATATAAGGGCAAAATCGTCCTCATCGGTCCCACGGCTACCGGTGTCGGCACGCCCCAGATCACGCCGATCGATAGCGCGATGGCGCCGGTATTAACACTCGCGCATTCCGTTTCCAGCATTCTCAACGAAGACTTTTTTATCGAGCCCGAATGGGGTTTCTGGGCCCGCATGGGCGCTTTCCTGGTGGTCATGCTGTACCTCATGCTGGTCATGCCCAGGCTCAAGGCGGGAGTCGCGTTCGTCATCACCGTAGTGTTTGTGCTGGCGCTGGTGGCAACCCACTACGTGCTGATGACCAGCAACGCCATGTGGATACAGTTGATGACGCCCGGGGCGCTGCTCGCCATTGGCTACCTGCTGATCACGACGAAACGTTTCCTCGTCACCGAGCGTGGCAAAGCCAGGTCAGATGAAGAGTCGGCGGAAAGCAATCGCATGCTGGGTATCGCCTTCCAGACGCAGGGACAACTGGACATGGCCTTCGAGAAGTTTCGCAAGTGCAGCCCTGTCGACGAGCAGGTGCTGGA
>QNFD01000408.1 GCA_003645435.1 Gammaproteobacteria bacterium
CAGTGCCGCCAATCCCGCCCGCTATGATCCACCACCATGCCTGCATGAATTCCGATAGATCGATAACAAACTGGGTCAGGGCCGGTAAGTCGGCGCCAAAGGATTCAAACAATTCTTCAAATTTTGGTACCACGAACACCAGCAATATTACGGTTACGACAAATGCGACGACCAGAACCGCAATCGGATACATTAATGCCTTCTTTACCTTGGCTTTCAATGCTTCAGTTTTTTCCTTATAGGTGGCGAGCTTGTCGAGCATGGTCTCGAGCGCACCCGATGCTTCTCCAGCCGTGACCAGGTTGACAAACAGTGCATCGAAATAAAGCGGTTGCTTGGATAATGCTTCACCCAATGGCACGCCGCCTTCGACCTCGGTTTTTATTCCGAGAATCATTTTCTGCATGGATACGCTTTCATGACCCTGACCGATTATCTCGAAGGATTGCACCAGGGGCACGCCAGCCTGCATCATGGTTGCCATTTGCCGGGCAAAGATAGAAATGTCAGCCGCTGTGATCTTTTTTGCACCACCAAATAATGGCTGTGGTTTCTTTCGAATCTTGAGCGGGTTTATACCCTGCTTGCGTAAGCTGCTTTTTGCGTGATTGTCGCTTAAGGCATAGATACTACCTTTAACCCTGGTTCCTCCCCGGTTGGTACCTTCATAGTTAAATTCGACTTTTTCTGCAGGTTTCTTTGCCATAACTGGTGGTTAATCCTTGGTTACACGGTTGGCTTCTTCGAGGCTGAGTAATCCAGCCATCACTTTTTTCAGTGCCGATCGGCGTAAGTCGTCAATGCCTTCTTTCCTGCCCTGGTCAGCAAGATCGAGAGAATTTGCGCCACCCATGATTAATCGGCCCATTTCTTCCGAAATTTCCATAACCTGGTAGATACCGACCCGACCCTTGTAGCCATTGGTGCATTTATCGCAGCCAACAGCCTTGTAAATCTTGATTTCCTCCTTCAGGTCTTGCTTGGTAAAACCCTCTTCGAGTAAAACTTCATTGGGTAATTCGTCCAGTGCCTTACAGTCGCACAGTCGACGGCCTAATCGTTGCGCAATAATCAGGTTCACCGAGGTTGCAATGTTGAACGCGGGCACACCCATATTCAATAAACGAGTCAATGTTTGCGGGGCGTCATTGGTGTGCAGCGTCGACATCACGAGGTGACCGGTTTGCGCGGCCTTAATCGCAATACTCGCGGTGTCGAGGTCACGAATCTCGCCAACCATTATGATATCCGGATCCTGACGCAGGAAGGCTTTTAGAGCCGTGGCAAAGGTCAGGCCAACCTTTTCATTGACGTTGACCTGGTTAATGCCCTCCAGGTTTATTTCAACGGGGTCTTCGGCGGTTGAAATATTGGTTTCGGGCTGGTTCAGTATATTTAAACCGGTATATAGCGATACGGTTTTACCGCTACCGGTTGGACCTGTAACCAGAATCATGCCGTAAGGGTTGCTCAGGGCCTTCATGTAGAGGTCTTTCTGTTCCGGCTCATAACCCAGGGCATCGATGCCAAGCTGTGCACTGGAGGCGTCGAGGATACGTAACACGACTTTTTCGCCGAACAGGGTCGGGCAGGTACTGACACGAAAATCGATGGAGCGTTTTTTCGACAATTTAAGCTTGATACGGCCGTCCTGGGGTACGCGCCTTTCTGAAATATCCATGCGTGACATGACCTTCACGCGTGCGGTCAGCTTGGCGGCAATAGTGATCGGTGGTGAGGCTACCTCGGAGAGCATACCGTCGATGCGGTAACGCACGCGATAGCGTTTTTCATAAGGTTCAAAATGAACATCGGACGCGCCTTTATTGATCGCATCAAGCAGTATTTTATTGACATATTTGACTACTGGCGCATCGTTTGCCTCTTCCTGTGATGCCGAATCCGGCTCTTCCGTACCGTCCGATACCTCAAGATCCTCGAGATCGTCGTCGAGCATCATGTCATCCATGCCGCTGTCCATCGCGCTCAGGGCTTTTTCGATAAACTCACGCAGCTGGTCTTCCTGCACCAGGATGCCTTCGGTCGATAATCCGGTGTTGAACTTGAATTCATCGAGCGCCTGGGTATTAGTCGGGCTGGAAATTGCGACGAACAGGCGGTTACCACGCTTGAACAACGGTACGGCATCGAGTTTAACAATCAGCTTTTCATCAACCAGGCCCATCGCCGCAAGTTCGATATCCATTACCGATAAATCAAAAACGGGTATGCCGAATTCTTTCGATGAAATTGTTGCGATAACGGCTGGGGATACAATTTTATGCTGAACCAGGTAACTGGTCAGGGGAATGCTTTCCTTGTTGGCATTCTGCACCGCTGCGATTGCCGTAGCTTGATCGAGATGTTTATCGCGAACAAGATTACGGGCTAATCCGGTAAGATTCATGTTGGTAGCGGCCATGTTGTGGTTCTATTTTGGGTTTGTTTAATTGTGTGCCCTAAGGTATTGAGTATATTACAGTTTGGTGGTTTTGTTGAGATTTCGTCATGGCTTGATCGGGGCACTAATAAAAATTGGGTTCTGCTTGATAAATCATCTGTAAATTTGGACTATGGGATGGTGGACAGCATAACTGGAGGACTATATATCAAGCACAAAAAAAAGCGCAGGTAGTAATACCTGCGCTTTAATCTAATCAAGGTTTAGATGATTAGCACTTAATACTACGACCCGGTGTAGTACAACCAAGACCACTTAGCGTCCAGTTCACAGCACCGTCTCCTTGAACAGGTGTCATGATGAGGTCCATTTGACCACCACCACTCAGCACGGCCTCTGTGACCATTGTAATAACACCAACCGCGGTAGTGATATCGTCAATATACTTGACGGTGCCACCGGCGGTGCCTGAAAAGTCAGCCGGGATGCCATTTGAACCGCCGTTACAGTTGGTCAGGGCACCTTCCTCAGCAACACACAGGCCTACAGATGTTTTCCAGGCCAGTGCACCGCCGAGGGCGCCGGCAACTTTAGTCCGTTGGGTATAGTCGCCGTATTGTGGGATCGCAATCGCTGCGAGGATACCGATGATGGCTACTACGATCATCAGTTCGATTAAGGTAAAACCAGATTGTTGCTTTTTCATGTGATGTTTCCTCTTTACTGTTACAAAAAATTTAACTAGATATCGATTTAATCCGACTCATGCCAGTAATAAAGCAATACTGGTGCCAATTTCTAAAAATGATATAAAC
>QNFD01000409.1 GCA_003645435.1 Gammaproteobacteria bacterium
ATGCTCAGATCGTTCAGGAAAGTTAGTGATGAGATCATCGTGACTGAAAGATATTATTCCTCTGGATTGCAATTGCTCTATCCAGGTTAACAGGTAGTTATTTATTTTGCCACCGCCCATGCGAGTAAAATATACACAAATATATTATAAAAAGATAAATATATGAATATATTACTCATAATTTGTTGCGATATTTTTTATGCAGTCGGTACCGAAATCCAGCACTGTTCGCAAAAGAACCATTCAAAGAACCATTCAAACCATCCTTGAATCGGGCTAAATTGTAGAGTGTACTGATGGAGTTTATCGCATTGTGGAAAAAAGAGGCCCCTTGACCACTCCGGGCCGATTTCAAATGACCATCCCAATACCTTATTGATCTGCGTCTTACATTAGTCACTTGATTTTGGCGCAAGGTGGTCAAAGCTTCCGGTTTTTACAGTCAAACACCCATCCATGTACCAGTACCTAAATAAGATCAGATTGTGTAATGGGTAATGAAATGATAAATTCGGTACCCTTGCCGGGTTCTGATACTACATCAATTGTTCCATTGTGCTGTTCAATAATCCCAAAGCTGATGGACAAACCCAATCCCGTTCCTTTTCCAATGTCTTTGGTTGTGAAGAAGGGCTCAAATATATATTTCTTCACTTCAGGGATCATTCCTTTGCCATTGTCCTTTATGATAATCTTAACACCAATAGCACTGCTGATGGTTTGAATGAATATTTCACCCTTACCCTCTATGGCCTGAATACTGTTTGTGAGGAGATTCATAAAAACCTGGTTGAGTTTGCTTGGGTAACACTCTATATCTTTAAACTTACCATAATCCTTCCGAATACTGATCCTGTCTTTTATTTTGTTATTTAGCAGCGTCAACGAAGTATCAATTCCTTCGTGTATATCGTATACCTGGTAATTCTCTTCATCAAGCCTTGAAAAACTACGAAGCCCTTTTACAATTTGACTGGATCTTTTTGCTCCCTCCTTAATTCCATCCAGGAGGCTGATTATTTCATTTATCAAATAAGAAAAATCAACTTTATCTTTTAGGGAGTCCACATCGTTAAAAGTTTCTTCCAGGTTATTGGACTTTATAATGTCATCATATTTTTTGATGATTGAGAATATGTCCTCCATATCTCTTTGAAGTGGATTAACGTTGCCACTCACGAAATTTATTGGATTATTTAACTCATGCGCAATTCCAGCGGTAAGTAATCCAACGGATGCCATTCTTTCTGACTGGATTAACTGTGATTGAATTAATTTCAGGTTTTCCAGTGTTAATTCTAACTCATGTTTCTGTTTTTCCAGTGCATCATTTGCTGCCACAACCTCATCCCGATGAGTTTCAATTTCTTCTTTTTGGGCTTCAACCTCGTCCCGCTGAGTTTCAATTTCTTCCTTTTGGGCTTCAATCTCGTCTCGTTGGGTTTCTACCTGCTCTTTCTGTGCCCTTATTTTTAGTGTCGCATGATCTACCTCTGCTTCCAATTCTTTTTGTCGTTGTTCTAGTCGTGCGGTACGCCAGCGAGCAAAACCGTAAATAATCAGGAAGAGTGCTATGGCATAACCCGATCTTGCCCACCAGGTGTTCCACCAGGGTGGGTTTATGGTAAAAGTATATTCAAAAGGTTCGTTCCACTTTTGTGCACCTCCTATGGCCTTCACTTTGAAGGTATAGGTGCCGTGGGGCAGGTTGTGGTAATCAGCTTTGGTTTCTGATGATGGGTTACTCCATTTATCACTTAAATGTTCTATTTTATAACTGTACCTTATTTTATGGGGAGCAGACCAATCAATGGCTGAAAAATGGAAGGTGAGGTGATTGTTATTGTACGGTAGTTCCAGGCTTAAAGGGTAGTTATGAAACTTGGCCACGCCATTGAATTCCATACGCATCATGGCACTGTCTTTCAAATGGCGGTAATCAACATACTGCAAATTAATGTCTATCCGGTTTAGTCGCACATCAGGGGGCTCAACCGGGATCTTAAATTTATTCATATCAAGCATGGTGAGGCTTTTACCGCTTCCCCACCATATGCGGTTTTTACTATCCAATAATGCACTGTTTGGATTGAAATGCATTCCTTTCAGGCCATCCTGCAGGTTATAGTTGTGAATAACAGGCTTGCTGTTTCTTCTATTGGAACTACTATCAGGGCCAAACACAATCTGGTTTAATCCCTTTTCTGAGCCCAGCCATATATTTCCGTTATTGTCCTCCAGGATGGACCAAACAGTGTTATAACTTAAACCCTCTTTTTCGGTGAAATGCGTAAATGATTCTCCATTAAACAAACACACTCCTCCGTAACTACCGAACCAAAGGTTGCCACGGCTGTCCTCCAGGATTGAATGGACAAAATTATTGCCCAGGCCCTCTTTCTCGGTAAAATGCGTAAAGGATTCTCCATTGAACATGCTCACCCCGCTGCCACCTGTTCCGAACCAGAGATTGCCATGACTATCTTCCAGGATTGCCATTACCCGGTTATGAGCTAAACCCTCTTTTTCAGTAAAGTGCGTAAAGGATTCTCCATTATACATGCTCACCCCTCCGCCATACGTACCAAACCACAGATTGCCGTGTCTGTCCTCAAGGATGGATCTGACAATATTGTTGCTTAATCCCTCATTTTCGGTAAAATGCGTAAAGGATTTTCCATTATACATGCTCACCCCTCCGCCGCTTGTGCCGAACCAGAGATTACCATGGCCGTCCTCCAGGATAGACATGACATCAGTTGGGCTTATTCCCTCTTTTTCAGTAAAATTCGTAAAAGACTCTCCATCAAACATACTCACCCCTCCACTTCCAGTGCCGAACCAGAGATTTCCATGGTTGTCCTCTTCGATTGAATAGACAATATTGTTACTTACACCATCTTTTTCGGTAAAATTAGTTGGGGATGCGCCATTGTACAGGCTCACGCCTCCTCCCTCTGTACAGAACCATAGATTTCCACGGCTGTCCTCCATGATGGATCTAACATTGTTAGAGCTTAATCCCTCGTTTTCGGTAAAATTCGTAAAAGATTCTCCATTATACATGCTTACTCCTCCGGAACTTGTTCCGAACCAGAGATTTCCATGGCTGTCCTCCAGGATGGACATGACAGAATTATTACTTAAACCCTCGTTTTCGGTAAAATTCGTAAAAGATTCTCCATTATACATGCTTACCCC
>QNFD01000410.1 GCA_003645435.1 Gammaproteobacteria bacterium
ACCTGGATGCTGTCGGGGTTGAGACCGAACGCAACGGTTCGATTATTGTCGATGACCATATGCGAACCAGTGCAGCGAATATCTACGCGGTCGGTGATTGCCCCACATTACCGCAGTTTGTTTATGTTGCCGCGGCTTCGGGAACCCGGGCGGCGCGTAACATGACGGGCGGGGATGCCGCGCTCGATCTTTCGGCCATGCCCGCGGTGATCTTCACCGACCCGCAGGTTGCAACCGTGGGGCTGAGCGAAGCGCAGGCGCAGGCGCAGAATATTGAAACCGATAGCCGCGTGCTGGATCTGGAACATGTGCCCAGGGCACTGGCCAACTTCGACACCGGCGGCTTTATCAAACTTGTCATCGATGCGCAGAGCCATCGTATCCTCGGTGCTCAGCTAATTGCGCATGAGGGCGGTGAGGTAATCCAGAATGCAGCGCTCGCAATCCGCAATCGGATGACGGTCGAAGATCTCGCCGACCAGTTGTTTCCTTACCTGACCATGGCGGAGGGGTTGAAGCTTTGTGCGCAAACATTCGGCAAGGATGTTACCCAATTGTCCTGTTGTGCCGGCTAGCCCGCAGCGTTGCGGGGTGGCACGCTGCACTTGATGTTCGTTGCAATAACCTGGCAACACCCTTTGTGACCTGACAAAACCTGCTTACTGGAGATAATTATGGATGACAAAAAGTTACTGCGTAACGGTGTTATCGGCACATCAATTGCCGCATTGTGTTGCTTTACGCCGGTTCTGGTGATTCTGTTGGGGTTCGCGGGCCTGTCGGGAATCATCGGCGGGCTGGACTATTTCCTTTTCCCGATGATGTTTGCGTCGATGGGCTTTGTCAGCATTGCGCTTTTTAGGCGCTCCGGTAACAAGGGACCCTCGCCAAAGAATGCCATCGTTGTGCTTGTAATCGCATTGTCTTCACTACTCTTCTGGCTCGAATTCAGATACGCGCTCAGGATTTCCCTGGCCGCTGCTGCCCTGGTTGCCACCTACGGATTCTATTTGCGCTCGCTAACGAATAGAACGGCGGCTTGAAACCTGGATACCTTCAGCGCGATTCGGCGATCCGAAGTGAAAGAAAAGAATTTTACTCCCGATGGACTGGCGCAGGCATTCGCTAATAGCGCACCCCAATTAGATGGCCAGGGCAAAAATTTGACACTGGCCCTGTCTCAAAAAATCCGGTTATCCGTCCTTTTAGACAGTGACGGCATCGAATCCAGATGCACTTCTGCTCAATCTACCGCAAGCCGTGGAGTTGGGGCGTTTGAAAAACGAAAAACAATTTGGCAGATTGCACCAATCAAATTGATGTTATCGGTTTGCTTTTATGTAAGTGAGACTATGAAGAGTTACTGATGAGTGAATGGGTCGAAGGCTTGAAAGCAACATTCGCCGCCCGCCAATACCGAATTGGCGGTATTACCATTTTTTGCGTCGCGCTCCCGACCTACCTGATGACGCTGGCGTCTGAATATACCGGCGGAGTGATCGGACCCGCCGCGCTGAAATATCTCGATGCTAAAATGATAGTGTTCTCGCTAATCATGTCGACACTGGTGACGCTATTGTTGCCGGTTATGTTTTACCTGATGCGCCATGGATTCGGTACCACAAAATCATCGGCCACCGGCGGGGTCGCCATCGGTGTATTGACACCGCTTCTGTGTTGCTCGCCATTACTCCCGTTAATCCTGGGTTTTGTTGCCACCTTCTTTCCGGCATTGGTCGAGATGATCGGCTGGCAGCTGCAGAAATTTATCGTTACCCACAGCACAGAGTTGTATAGTCTGGCGAGCGTGTTATTACTTGTCGCGCTGTATCAGAATGCAAGACGCGTGGCCTGCGGACCCGTCTGTTCGCCAAGGGGTCGTTCCCTTGGTAACAGTGTCTAGTTTGTGTGCAGATCGGCTGGCACAAAGTGCCCGCTCCAGTATTTATTCTAATCATCTTCCAGGCCATCGATTATCGGGCAGCCGTCTTCGCTACCTGGACATAAGTTAACCAGCAGCTGTAATTCGTTGTGCAAGGTTTGTAAATCTTCCTGGTGGCTTTCAATATCAGCTAATTTAACCTTGACCAGTTGCCGGATATCCGGTTTGGCCCGTTGCGGCTCTTCTCTGAAAACCAGCAACTGCGAAATTTCGTTCAGGCTGAACCCCATGCGCTGTGCGCGTTTGATAAACTTGATCCGGGAAAGGTTTTTGTCGTTATAGAAACGTATACCCGCGCCATTGCGCTGTACTTTCGGAATCAGTTCGACTTTTTCGTAGTAACGCAAAGTATCAGCACTGACACCCAGCTTTACGACGACTTCACCTATTTTCAACATTATTCAAAACCAGAAGTAATATTCATTAAGTAGGTAGACACCAACCGCCATCAAGGTGATACCCCCCGTTATTTCAAAACCGCGACGCCAACGTTCCACCGATTGCAGATTTTCGAGCCAGCCGATACTGAATGCCCCAACCGCCAGCGGAATGACCCGGCCAATGGCAAAGGCCAGCATCAGCAGGCCACCATAGACCACCGAGCCAACCGAAGCGCTGACACCGAGCTCAACCCACACCGTTACCTGTTTGTTGTTAGATGCTGTGTTCACTATTGCTTCGGCTGCCATTTCTGAATGCGCTTGTTAGCGAAGTCTGCGACAAAAACTGCGCCATCCTCCGCAACCGCCACTGCAATGGCATATTTGAATTGGCCCGGGCCAGTACCTTTTTCCCCCAGGGAGGTCAGAAACTGCCCATCGGCTGAAAATTTCTGTACTCGGTTGTTGTAGAAATCCGCGACGTACAGATTACCCTGTTTGTCCAGGGTAATATTGGTAACCGTCGCAAACCAGCCATTGAATGGCCCGAATATGTTCATCCCGAACGGGCCGCCCCACTTGCGTTCAAAGTTACCATCGGCAGAAAATACCTGTACCCGGTCGTTGTAGCCATCGGCGATATACAGGGTTCCATCCGCTCCCAGCGCAACGTCGGTCGGATAGCTGAACATTCCCGAAGTAAACCCGATTTCAGCGGTGCTACCCCATTGCTCGATAAACTGCCCATCGGAAGTCAGATGTTGCACGCGTTGTCCGTAAAAATCCGCGACATATAACTCTCCTGATGCAGAAACGGCCACGCCACCCGGCGACCCAAATTCACCAGGTCCATTCCCCGCCT
>QNFD01000411.1 GCA_003645435.1 Gammaproteobacteria bacterium
CCATCGCGCCCATTTTATCAGGCAAGACCATCAGCAGATCCATAATATGCAAACTAATTCGGAAATAACCAAACGGCGTGATGCCAGTGTTGCACGCGCTATCGCTTTTAGCTCCACGTTTGTCGCCGCTCGTGCCGAGAACGCTGAAATCTGGGATGCCGAAGGCAATCGCTATATCGATTTTTGCGGGGGCATCGGTTGTCAAAATACCGGTCACCGTCATCCGACGGTGGTAGCGGCAATCGAAGCGCAATTAAAAACTCTGACGCATACCTGTTTCCAGATTACTCCGTATGAGGGGTATATCAAACTGGCTGAGCGCATCAATGCGCTGGCACCGGGCCAGTTTGATAAAAAGAGTCTGTTTTTTTCCTCAGGCGGTGAAGCAATCGAGAACGCCATCAAGATAGCGCGCTACTACACGCGCAAGCCGGCAATCATTACCTTCACCAACGGTTATCACGGTCGATCGTACATGGGCATGGGGCTAAGCGCTCGTATGACGCCATTCAAGATTGGTTTCAGACCATTTCCGACTGAAATATACAGAACTCCATTCCCGGACGAATTTCATGGTGTTAGTTACGATGCGGCGGTGAAGGCAATTGAGACCCTGTTTCGCAGTGATGCTGATCCGGATTCGATCGCAGCGGTCATCTTTGAGCCGGTCCAGGGGGAAGGCGGATTTAACATTGCCAATGGTAAATTCCTGCAGTATCTGAGGGAACTATGCGACAGATATAATATCGTCCTCATCGCTGACGAAATTCAAACCGGGTTTGGGCGAACCGGCAAGATGTTTGCGATGGAGAATTTTGGCATAGCGCCGGATCTGACCTGCATCGGCAAAAGCATGGGCGGTGGCTTGCCGTTATCAGGCATCGTCGGCAGGGCAGAGGTAGTTGATTCCGTTCCGCCAGGGGGCCTGGGCGGAACTTTCGGCGGTAATCCACTGGGGTGTGCCGCTGCGCTTGCCGTGCTCGATGTCATTGAATCGGAGGGACTGCTTGCTCGCGGACTGGAGCTGGGTAAACGCATTGGCAACAGGCTTGAGGCCATGGCACGACGGCAAGATCTAACTTGTATTGGTGATGTACGCGGCCTCGGCTGTATGAATGCGATCGAAATCTGTAAAGACCGACAAAGCAAAATAGCCGATGGTGGCCGTGCGACTGAAATTATTTCAAACGCTTTAAAAAATGGACTGGTACTTGTCGGCGCCGGCCCTGAACGCAATGTCATACGTATACTGGTACCGCTAACCGCGCCTTTCGAACTTGTCGATGAGGGCCTTGATATACTCGAGTCGGCTATCGAAACAGTGATGAAACAGGCTCCGGTGTCGTCATAACATCTTTGCATGCAGTCTTCCTGTTCGGGACTTTAAAACAAGGTTTCCCAAATTCGAGCAGAAATAAGGGTTCCCGTGTGCCGGGAGAATTCCTGACTAAAAATAGATATCCGCTGTACCTGGTGGGCGAGCGTCATTCACCCTGGTTAGTGTTGTCCAAAGGTGAGGGGTTCCAGATACGCGGTCAGGTTTTCATGGTCGATGCAGCTAGCCTGAGTGAGATGGACCACCTGGAGAGAATCCATCAAGCAGACGGTTATCGCAGGGTTCGAATACCTGTATTTTCAGAATCCACGAATGAGGAAATGCAGGTTTTTGTGTATGGGAAACCACCGCGGCAACTCGAAGGTATGCTGGTTCAGCTTGGGCCAATAGCCGAATATGAACTTGAACATTCCTCGCTTTACCGGAAGCGTACGCCTTAACTCGCATGTTGGAGGGTGTCGTAAAAAATCGTCTTGCGTCCCCTGGCTGCGTCACCTAAAGCGCCTTCTGTTGGTGAAAATGTGCTCGTTCGCCTTGCCAGGAAACACAATCCAACCTTTTACGACACCCTCTTTGCATGAAGGGAGCGAAGATTGGTAACCGTGCCTTCTCCCTGGGCTAATGGATAGCTAATTAAAGCGGGGATATCCGCGGCTGGTTTTGGTTGGGAGAGATAATAACCCTGGATAAGGGTACAGCCCTCTTTTTTTAGAAAACTAAGTTGGTCACTCGTTTCTACACCCTCGGCGAGGACAGCTATGCGCATGCTTTTTGCCAATGCAATGACCGATTTCACAATGGATGCATCGTCTTCATCTTCAGTAATGTCGCGAATAAATTCCTTGTCGATTTTAAGGGTGTCTACCGGGAGTTTTTTCAGATAAGCCAAAGATGAATAACCGGTTCCGAAATCATCGATTGAAATCTCTATGCCTAATTCACTAATGCAATCGAGCAATTCAATCGTTCTTTCCGGGTTTTTCATGAGCTGGCCCTCGGTAATTTCAAATCCTATCGACTGCCCTTCGCAACCTGTCTCTTTCATTAATTTTATGAGGAATTCGAGGAAGTCGAACTGATCAATTTGTTGCATGGTTAAATTTAAACTAAGCCGTCCCAGTACAAGTCCTGCATCACTCCAGGCCTTCATCTGGTGTAAGCTTGTATGCATCACCCAGCGATCCAGCGAAACAATCAACCCCGATTCTTCGGCCGCGGGCAGGAATTTTTCCGGGGCGATAAAACCAAGGTCGGCATGATTCCAACGAATTAATGCTTCGAGGCCAACTAGTTGTTTTTTCTGAATATCATACTGCGGCTGGTAATACACCTCTAATTCATCATTTTCAAGAGCCCGATTTAGATTGGCAATCATTTGTACTTTTTCTAACGCCTTTCCAGTCATGTCCCCGGTATAATATTCATACGAATTTCGGCCTTTTTCTTTTGCTCGATACATTGCCGCGTCCGCGTTGCGGAGCATGATCTCCGGGGTTGTTCCGTCGTTAGGAAAAACGCTTACGCCGATGCTGGTAGTGACGAACAGTTCACTACCTTTAATCACCAATGGTTGCCGAATAGAATCGAAAATTTTTGCGGTAATCTCATCGATTTCCTCGATCTTTTCAACTTCGCTCAGCAGGATAATGAATTCATCGCCACCCAGGCGCGCAATAGTATCCGATTCCCGCAGTACTTTTTTTAGCCTTGCGGATATTGAAATGAGCACGGTGTCGCCAATAGAGTGTCCAAAAGAATCATTAATTTGCTTAAAATTATCAAGATCCAGGAACAGGATTGCCAGTAAAGAAAGGTTTCGTTTTGCATGTATTATGGTTTGTTCAA
>QNFD01000412.1 GCA_003645435.1 Gammaproteobacteria bacterium
CTGACACTTGCCTGCGAAAGCGCCAGCTCGTCCGCCGCCCGGGTAAAACTCCCGTGCCTGAATGCGGCATCAAAGGCGATCAGGCAGCCCAGGGGCGGCAACCGTTTACCCAGTTTAGTCATTTGAAATTCGTATTTCTGGAGTCAAATTTATCGTTTCTGAATCATATTTCATGTCATTAGAATAACGCAATTCAAATATCTGAACTTCTGCATTGCGGTAACCATTTTTATGAGGCAAGGCTAATATGGGTGAGACGATCAACGAGGTCCGAAGCTCGCGGCGTTCAAAACGCCGAACCGGGCCTAAAAAACCAGCCGGTGAAACCGCAAAGGATATCGTGCGACCAGGTATGCCAGGCGGGGCCTACCGGCCACTTACCGAACCTGACATGGAGCGGATACACAATACCGCTCTTGATGTGCTTGCTAACCTGGGGATGGCAAATCCGTTGCCGGTATTGCGTGAAAAGGCACTGGCGAAAGGCTGTTCGATTACCGATGAAGGCCGTCTTTGTTTTCCCAGATCGCTGGTCGAAGATATCATCGCGGGTGCAGCCAGGAACTTCACCATAGCGGCACGCGATCCGAAGTACGATCTCGACCTGAGCGATACCCGGGTCCACACCAATACCGGCGGCGAGGTTGTATCGGTCCTCGACTTCAATACAGGTAAATATCGCGCCTCGACCATTCTGGATCACTACGATTTTGCGCGCCTGACCGATCGAATGCAAAACGTCCACCGCTATTCCAATTACCTGGTGGCAACGGATATATCCGATCTGCTTGAATACGATATCAACCGTAACTATGCAGCGATCGCGGGTACCACGAAAGGCGGAGCCATGAGCTGTAGTGACGCCAGCCATATGGACACTATTATCGAACTGTTCGACATGGTGTTGAGTGAAGAGGGAGGCTTCCTAAAACGGCCTTTTTGCGAGGCGATGGCTTGCGCGATCGTTTCACCACTGACTTATGCCGATGACAACAGCGAGGTGGTTGTTGCCGCTGCGCTCAGGGGAATCCCGACAAGAGTTGTTTGCGCTTCACAGGCGGGAGCCACCGCGCCTGCGCCACTGGCCGGGGCATTGGTGCAGAATACCGCCGAGACGCTGGCCGGGTTATTGCTGATCAACCTGATCAAACCCGGTCATCCCATGATTTTTGGCAACATGGCGTTCGTATCCGACCTTCGTACAGGATCTTTTACCGGGGGGTCCGGTGAGCAGGCGATTCTGGCAGCCGCGGCGGCTCAAATGGCTAATTTCTATGATATTCCGGGGCATGTCGGTGCGGGCATGTCCGATTCAAAGCTGCCCGATAATCAGGCAGGTTACGAGAAGGGAATAAGCACCGTTCTGGCAAGCCTGGCCGGCGCCAATTTTATTACCCAGAGCGCGGGTGTGTTGAGCTGCCTCATGGGTGCGTCCTACGAGAGCATGGTGATCGACAATGAAATGCTTGGCAGCGTATTGCGTGCCGTTCGCGGAATCGAAGTGACCGACGAAACCCTGTCTTACGAAGTGATCAAGGAAACAGTCGCCGGGCCCGGCCATTACCTCGGCAGTATGCAGACGATGAAAATGATGCGTACCGAATTCCTCTACCCGGATATTGCGAATCGCGATTCAACCAGCGTCTGGGAAGAGGCCGGTAGTCATGATATTCGAGAGGTAGCCAGGGAGCGTGTTCGGGAAATCTTATCGGCGCACTACCCGAATTATATCAACGCAAGGGCTGACTCCAGGATCCGCGACCGCTTTCCGATCCATATCCCGGCCGCGGCAATGCAGCCAGGTAACGGACGTTGGTAGGTGGCCAGCCACCCTGTAAATTACTCATAGATTCAGGAACAAGACATGCGAGATCAGGCAAAAGTTGTGATTATCGGCGGCGGTATTGTTGGCGTCAGTTTGTTATATGCGTTGGCCAGGGAAGGTTGGAAAGATGTGGTGCTGGTCGAAAAAGGTGAGCTTACCTCTGGTTCCACGTGGCATGCGGCAGGTATTGTGCCGGTATTGACGCCTTCGCTGGGTGTGGCTCATATCTATTGGCACTCGATTAAAACCTACCGACAGAGTCACCACGACCCGGAGATCGATTTCAATGGCTGGCGTGCCTCGGGTGGCGCGCGACTGGCAGTCACGGAGCGCGAGCTGCAATGGTGCCGTCATGTTGCATCGATGGGGGCAAGCGTGGGCTTCGACATTGGCATGGTGAGCAGGGAAGAGGTCGAACAAATGCATCCTCACGCGAACGTTACCGATGCACTTGGGGCCGTGTACAGCCCGCATTGCTGCAGCGTAGATCCGGCAATGGCTTGTCATATGATGGCCAAAAGAGCCCGCCTGGAAGGAGCGGAAATCAGCCTGCGGAACCGTGTGATCGGGCTCACGCAGACGAGCGGCGATGAGTGGTTGGTAGAAACGGAAAAAGGGACAATTCGCGCGCAGCACGTTGTCAACTCGGCGGGATGTTATGCCAAAAAAATCGCCCGCATGGCCGGTACGGATATTCCACTGGTAAGCCTGAAACATCAGTACTTCGTTACGGATGAACTTGCGGAACTTGATGCATCCGGCCCAGAGCTGCCGATTCTGCGAGATAGTATTGTCGGCGGATATTATCGGCAGGAGCAAAAATCGATGCTGATCGGACCCTGGGAATTCGACAATATCGATGCAGCCTGGGGAGGGGCTGCCCCACAGTGGGGATCAGAAAATGAACTCTTCACGGATGATCTGCAGCGTATCGAACACTATGTTCTCAAGTCCATGGAGCGTCTCCCGTTTATTGCAAATGCCGGCGTCAAAACGGTGGTGAATGGCGCAATTCCCTTTACCCCGGACGGCAACCCATTGATGGGACCCGCCTACGGTTTGCGCAATTTCTGGCATTGCTGCGGTTCGAATATCGGCATCGCGCAGGGCCCAGGGATGGGGCATTTCATGGCACAGCAAATGATTTTTGGCGATGCGGAAATCAACATGCTCGAATTCGATCCCCGTCGTTTTGGAACCTATGCGACTGAAGACTATGCTTTTAAAAAGGCGGTAGACGTGTATTCCCACTATGCCCGCCCCGCGATGCATGGCGAAAGCCGTCCTGCGGGGCGTCCCGCACGCGTTACACCGATCTATCGGGAGCAGCAAAAACGTGGCGCGATCTTCATGGA
>QNFD01000413.1 GCA_003645435.1 Gammaproteobacteria bacterium
ATATCGCCCATAGCTTCCCCCCCCTACTGCGGGACCACTTAGATTTACTAACGTTGTTTCCTGCACACCCCGGATTGACCGGGGTATGCAAGTTTACTGATACTCTGGTGTGCTATACAGCAAGGCTGTCTAGGCAAACCACCAACGGTGATATCCGCGACCGCCGTCAAGTTCCCAGGCAGCTGCGAGGTTAGGTCCGTGGGCCACTTTCTTGTTGCGGGCATAGACAAAGTTGGCAAAGAACGGAATCACGGTACCGCCGTCATCACTCGCGATCTGGCACATTTCACGATACTGCTCGGCGCGGAGGGTCTCATCGAGCTCGGCTTTGGCCGTCAACAGTAACTCGTTGAAACGCTTGTTCTGCCAGTGCGATTCGTTCCACGGCGCGTCATCCTTGTACGCCAGCGAAAACATCTGGTCGGGTGTTGGTCGTGCGCCCCATTTGACGAAAGTCCATGGTTTTTTCAACCACACATCCGACCAGTAACCATCGTTAGCTTCACGTACCGGGTTAATTTTGATACCGGCTTTTTTCGCATGTTCGCTGTAAAGCACGCACATATCCACCGCACCAGGCAGAATACTATCGGCTGCGGACAGGTTCACATCGATTGAGCCCACGCCCGACTTCTTGAGATGGAATTTCGCCTTGTCGGGGTCATAAGATCGCTGAGGAATATCGGTCGGTGCGTAAGGCATACCGGATGAAACATGATAGTCATTGCCCACGGTGGCGGTGCCGAACATGATTTTCTCGACGATTTCATCGCGATTGATTGCATATTTAAGTGCCAGCCTGACATCTACATTATCAAAGGGCGCATGGTCGCAAAACATCGGCAGTGTTATGGCGGAGCCACTGGGGACATTTTCGACCACCAGTTTCTTATTGCGCGCCATCAATGCCATGGTCTTCAGGTCGACCGAGGTGATTGCATCAACATCACCGGTAATCAATGCGGTTTGACGCGCATTGGGATCATTCAGTACCAGCAATTCGAGTTCGTCGAAATAGGCACCTTCGCGATGCCATCCTTCGTGACGCACCAGATTGGTACTAATGCCTGCCCTGTGGTCGACAATTTTGTAAGGTCCAGCACCAATCATGGTATCCCATTCGATACTGCCATCCGCCTTGGCAGGACACATCACCAGGTGGTAATCAGTCATGAAATAGGGCAAATCGGCCGAGCCCTGGTTCAGCTCAACGACGATCGCATGGTCACCCTTGGCCTTGACATCAACAACCGCAGAAAGCAGCGCTGCAGCGGCCGAGGTCGAACCTTCACCGCGATGGTGATTTAACGAAGCAACGGCATCTTTCGAGGTAAACTTCCTGCCATCGTGGAAGGTGGCATTCTTGTTCAACTCGAAAGTCCAGTTTTTGGCATCAGGTGACGCGCTCCAGGAATCAGCCATATCCGGACCGAGGGTATTTTCCGGTGTAATTTCGGTAAGGTAGCTGCGATGCGCATGCGCAAGCTGGATCATGCCGACGCTGAGGTAAGTGCCCGGATCAAAAGTATCGGAGGTATTACCATCATGCACGCCGACTCTGAATTTACCGCCTTTTTGCGGGGTCGCTGCCGCAACTTCGCTGGTCCAGAGTCCGGACGCAAGTGACACTGTCATGCCCGCCGCAACGGCGAAGCGCATGAAGTCACGTCGACCCAGTTTGCCGCTTTTGGCATCCTGGGTGAGTAACGCTTTGAATTCTTTCTTATCGCTCATTGAAAATCTCTCCTCGGTTTTATTAGATTTATATGCCAAAGCTTCTTGATTTCCCAGTCAGACAAAGCGAATATACCGCCGCTAATAGCATGATAAAAACGACATTTGATCGATTTTTATCCTGCGCCAACTGGAATGGCCCTGTCAATGTTCTGGAAATAGTACCTGATCAGAATCAAAGATACGACAAGACATTAACGAGGCAGGGCAAGTTTATTGATAAGAAGGGGAGGAAACAGCCTGGAAGTCGCTGTGACCTGCGCCCAGGTTCCAAACAGGATCCTGGTCAGCTCACAGGTCATGGACGAGAGAGGGTCTCACCTAAGGATGAGATGGATGTAGCGGCACGGCCGATTCGCTGGTCACGCCCATGGCGGCATCGAAGGGTATGTGGGTTGTGGATAGCGGCGCCTCGCAAGATTCGACTTGGGATGCGGCTACGCCTTAGTGTAACTACCTCTTGCTAATCGGCTGGATCCTGTTTTTTAGCCTTGCCAATGAGCTTCGAGACTACTTCCAACTCCCGAATCAAGGCCTTATGGCGACGACTGTTGGCATCGCCCGCTTTTTCCTTTTTTATCTTTTGTTCAAGTTTGAATTGCCTTTTTTCGAGCTGACGGACAATCTTCAGATATTTATCGTGTTTTTTCCGGCGCTTTTGTTTCGATAAGTCGAAAAATTTCTCCAGTTTATCGACCAGCTTATTGGTACCCATATTCATCTCCCAAATCTTTGATTTCTTCGTCCCTGACCCATAAGGTCGCCGCACAGGTAAGCAGCTTCTTGCTGATACTCTGGGCGAAAGTAATATCGTTGATCAGTGACGATGCGCTGTTCGAATCGATCTTTTGTGCCCGGATCAATGCATCGACTTCGTAATTCTGCGCGATTTCGCGCTCCTTGGCATTGACCTTCTCGACCTCGATTCGAGTAAGGACTTCTTCCTCATCGAACTCGTTTTCCCTGAGTTCCTGTATCATGCGCAGGACTCCGACCACCTCGGCACGCAACTGATTGTATTGTTCGATTATAAAGGAATTATTACTTTTCGAATAAAAGTTCAGGTTCTTTTGCAGTTCCCTGACATCCTTCACCATCTCGATGATATTCCTGGCGGTTAGCTTCAGCTCGTATATCGTATTATTGCCATCCTGGTTCATGTAATTTTGTGTGAGAGAAGCATACTGCAGGATCTCCCCGTACAGCATCTTGATCTCCTGCTGATACAGTTTATCGATATCGATCTTGATTGGGGTTGCCGAATGTTTTATGACGTCACTGATCGCTATTTCAGAAAAAATTTCACTGCGATGCAAATTCATCGCATGGACGATAGCCTCCATCGATTTATCATAGAGATGGATGGTTTCTTTTCTTAGAGCAGTCAGTGCGGTAGCCGGAATCTCCATAACTTCATTGGTCAGATATTTCGCTTTGCCTCG
>QNFD01000414.1 GCA_003645435.1 Gammaproteobacteria bacterium
GGATTCAAAGCAGAACGCAAAAGCTAAAAAACGATAACTCAGGGACTCGATCGCCGCGCTTGAGACAGGATTGTTGCCGCAGCGCGACTGCACAAGTTCATGTATCGCCGAACCTGTCGCAAGCATTAACATCCCAAGAAAGAATTTTCCGGAAAACACGTGAAAGTATAACCAGATCGTATTGTAAGTGGGCGGCAGGTAGGTGTCTTTTTGCGGGGTGAGCAATAACCAGATCATCAACAGCGCTAACAAGGGAACTATATAACGACTCATCTGCCGATATTCCCTGGCCAGTAACAGGAACAATACCAGGCAAAGCATCAGACTCCATAGATTGCTGCTCAATATTTCGTAAAGGTTTATAAATGGCCCGTGCCCTAGCCTGTACCAGCTTAGCGCGAGGCTCAGGGTATGGCTAGACAGCCCTGATAGAATGACAAGAATTATAAATCTATATGGAAAGTGTTTTCGGTTGAGATAAATGAATACAAAACTTATCGAGTAAAAAACGCAGGCGCTAAATAAAGACAATTGTTCGATGGGTGTCACCATTTGTCATTTTCGAAATGCTCAAATCCACGTTCAATAGTGGATACTAATCCGCTAAATAATTCTGCGTATCCGCCGTATTACAAGTTAATCCTTCAAGCGTTCGGGGCGTTTGATCACAAAGCGATTCAGCGCGACGATCTATTTTAATAGCTTTAATAGCTTATCAGAAATGAGATTTCTGACGGCCGGGTTTTCTCTTGTTTTAGAAAATGATTGACTTCGTTTCCACCCAGACGGCTCTATGACCGCATGATGGCCCCAGTTCAATGGCTGGCTCGATTCTTGCATATATGTAGCTAATAGCTCAATTGTTGGTGCGCCAGCATGAAATGCCGAATGAAAAAGATCATGTCACATCGAGTACAGGTCCTATCGGCGTGCCTGCTGTTTTCAGGCCTGCTGCTTTCAGGCCTGGCGGTAGAGGTTTCGGCCGATGGGAATCTGCCCACTAAATTCACCAACCAGGGCGGTATCGTCAATACCCGACATAATTTAACCCAGTCAACTATTGGCGCGGGTGCTGTCAATATGAATCCTTATCGAAATGATTACGGTGAAATCTGTGTTTATTGTCATACTCCCCACGGGGCCAACACGGTGGTCGACTTGCCGCTCTGGAACCGAACCATAAACGCCAACAGCTACATCACCTACGATACCCTGGGCACCAGCAGCTTGACCTCCATTGTCGGTCAACCCGGAATCAATTCGCTGGCCTGCCTATCCTGCCACGATGGCACGCTGGGGGTCGATTCGATCATTAACATGCCGGGCTCCGACGGTTACAGTGCGGCGCAACAAACGGTACAAAGCGACGCTTTTTTAGATCAGTGGACTAATTCGTCAGGCCCGGACGCAAGCGTGCATGTCGGTCTGAATGGCGTTAACGAGGCGGCGGGTTGCCTGGCCTGTCATTCCACCGATGCCGGTATAGTTGGCGCAGGGGCTGCTGATTTCCAGGCATTTGCGATTGGCACCGTTCTGACCGACGATCACCCCGTGGGCATCGATCTTCCGGTGATTGGATCGGGCACCGATTTTAACGTCCCTACAGGGGTCGGCGCGAGCATCCTCTGGTATGATGGCGACGGCGATAATCGGCCCGATAAAAATGAAATCCGCTTCTATGATACCGGTTCAGGCCCCCGCGTCGAATGCGCGTCCTGTCATGATCCTCATGGTGTTTCCGCTTCGGGTTTCGGGGGAACGATTAAGGCCAGTTTCTTGCGGGTCACCAACCAGGGCAGCGCCGTATGCCTGACTTGTCATGTCAAGTAATTCAATTTGCTTCCATGGTATCGATATCTAGTTTCTGAAAAACGTCGATCTTATTAAAGAATTGATCGAGCACGTAGAGATAATTGCTTTGATCTACGGTAATGCCGGTGATCAGGGAATACTGTCCAGGCCCGGATTTTCCAGATAGTTGTCCCAATGGCAGCAATAATCGGCCTTCGCCATCAAAAATTTGTATATTGCCAAATTGCGCATCGCTGATATAGAGGTGATTATCGCGGTCTACCGAAATACTTCGAGGTATGCCAAATTGCCCCAGAGAAGCACCTGCATCGCCCCAGGATTTAATAAACGCACCCTCACCGTCAAACACCTGGACCCGGAAATTCCCCACATCGAGCACATAAAGCTCCCCCGACAACCCCATAACAATATCGCCGGGTAAATTGAATTCGCCAGGCGCTTGTCCGCGTTGCCCGAATTGTTTGACGAGCGTGCCCTGTTTATCAATTTTGACGACCTGGTGTAAATTGCTATCTACTCCGCCCCGGTCGACAATATAAATGAATTCACCGGCAGGATCGGTGGTGATGCCGGCGATTTGCCTGGTTATCGAGTCAAGGTTGATATGACTTACATATAAGCCAATTGGATCGTATACGATAATACTGTTTCGACCCCGGTCGGCCACGTAGACCAGACCCTTTTGATCGATACTGAGACTGACGGGCCGTGTCAGTTTTCCCTGAAACCGGAAGCCAAAGTTAAAATAACGGCGGCGTTGCAAATCGAATACATGTACAAGCGATGACCCGGAATCAATCAAGTAGATTCTTCCCTGATTTACCGCGATATCCAATGGACGATGCAATTGATAGTCGGGATTATTCTTGCCCACCAGTAATTCACGAAGCTGCTCCGTCTCACTTTTTAATTCGATATCATCACTGCTGAATATGGACATGACGTAGCGATACCGCGCCAGTTCGGGCGGGGCAGGCCAGAACTCCTGGTATTTCGTTTCCTCGGTTGGTGCGGGCGTGGTGCTACAGGAGGAAATACCGATACAAGCCAGGCAGGTAACCAGGACCGAACATCTGAAAAATAACCAACGACAGGCCATGTATTAAAATTTCTCGAAGGGTCTGGTTACGACAACATCATACGACGGGTGGTTTGCTCTAAATTGTCATCGAAAAAATTCTGCTATCAGGCGCATTACGCATCAGTCGTAAATCGAATGCCATGCATATATTCCTGACGAAGGGCCTGGCGCTTTCCGGTACCGTCAGTTTATGTTCGCTTATTTCCACCAATCCATCGGCTTCCATTTCCTCGAGTTTTAGCAAGCACTGCGCTAAC
>QNFD01000415.1 GCA_003645435.1 Gammaproteobacteria bacterium
AATATAATGTGACTATAGTGTATTCTGAAAGGTATTCAGGAATTACAGGAATTCATAATTAAAGGGGACAATAATTAAAGGGGACGGAGGGATTAAAAAATGATCAATTCAAAAAAGTGGTTAATAAATAATCCCTCCGTCCCCTTTTTTGTCCTAAACTGGTAAGTCGTCTGGTATTCAAGCAAAACATGCCAAACGCATAAGGTTAATACTCACCAACCTTGATCAGGCAGAAAGCCCACAGGACATGGATTTACCCGGCTTACGGCTACACGAACTCAAAGGCAGTCGTAAAAACATATGGTCTGTATCTGTCAGTGGTAATTGGAGGGTAACATTTCGATTCATAGGTCGAGATGCGGAAATAGTTAATTATGAGGATTATCACTAATGAGTATGCACAACCCCGCACATCCTGGTGAAATTCTAAAAGAGTTAGTAATTACCCCTTTAGAGCTCACCATTACTAATGCATCAGAACATTTAAATGTAAGTCGTAAAACACTTTCAAAGGTCTTAAATGGTAGAGGGGCAATAACCCCAGAGATGGCGTTACGTTTGGAGCTGGTATTTAAAAAACCATCTGCTGACCACTGGCTTCGCCTACAAAATTCTTATGACCTTTGGCAGTCTCGTCAAAACAAGTCTGATTTACATGTTCTTCCTTACCGTTCCAATTATGCATAAAGGCTTAGTATCAATTTTGAAGTGCAGCAAAGTCGGTAGTTAGCCACAGAGTATTTCCTCGGGTATCTTGAAGCTGGATCGATTTCCCGCGGGAGAGGCCGGTTTTCGACGATATCACCCGAGTATTTCAAGATTACCGGAGTGACCCTGGCACCCGCAATGGGCCAACTCGAAAGGCGACTATCGCAGCAGTAATTTAATCCCGGATACCGCAATTAAGCTACCCACTACGCGGCTGAACCAGACTTGCGAAATCTGCAGGAATAGCCGGTTACCTACCCAGAGCCCAAGACCCAATCCGGGTAGTGCCATCAGCACCAGTGTTAGAACCTCGACTGAAATGGACCCGCTTACGGCGTAAACACCGACCCTGGCGATTGCAGACGCGAGCAGTATTGGAATCATGATGCTTCTAAACGCCTCCTTGCTATAAGTTTTACCCAGGTGCCATGCCAGTACCGGGCCGGTAATACCGGAGAGGCCACTCATGCATCCTGATAATAGTGAAATGCTCAAATCGGTTTTACTGGCTCTCGCGGCGACAACATTGTTGTTTGAAGTTTTCTGATCACGCCCCCTGGCAATCATAATCCATAGTCCCAGTGGCAGAAGTAACAGGCCAAACATCAGGTCGAAATACGAAGAGGGCACCCATGCGAGCAGTGCAGCGCCGAGTGCCGAACCAGTAATCATTACCGCTATGATTGGGATCAAAAACGAGGTTGTTAACAAATCACGGTTAAACTTTAAGAGACTGGCATTACTGATTAAATCCAGGAAGCTAATAACAATTACGATTTCTTTGGTGCCAATTAACAGGGCACCCAGAGGAACCAGGATAATGCCTGGTCCAAAAGTGGCCACCCCTTTCAAAACATAGGCAATAAATGACAGGGGAATGATTAAAAGTGCCGACATTTCGATTATTCGACCCTGGCTTGTTTACTGCCGTCACTCAGGGTGATATCGATTTCGTCACCTTTGGTTAGTTGCGAAATTGAGCTCACCAGTTTTGCATTTTTGGTTATTTTCGCAAACCCACGCGCAAGTGTCCTCAATGGACTCAGTGCATCGAGTGATTTGGCCTGCAATGCAAATTCGTGTCGGGCGACCAGGATGCGTTGTTTCATCGAGTTGACATTATTGCTATTGATTACGGCCAGGGCTTCTCGCTGTCGCCTGATCCGCAGCAGGGGACTGGATTGCACAATAATTGACTGGCAGAGTTGGAGCCGATGTTTATCGTTGTTGATACGATTGCGGTTTCGATCCACTAAGGTCTCATAGGCGTGGTGGAGCCGAATTCTTAATTGCGCGAATTGACGTTGCGGGTGTTGGAGCTGCAGCCGCCGCGAGACCTGGGCGAGTTTTTCCCCGGCACGAGAGAGCTGTTGCGATGCCTGGTTGGTGATCCGGGTGAGATGATTATCGATAGTCTGCATTATCTCGTAGCGGTCGGGGCTGATAGATTCGGCAGCTACCGATGGTGTCGGTGCACGCAGATCCGCGACGAAATCGGCAATCGTAAAATCAATTTCGTGACCGATACCCGTGACTACCGGTATTGGAAAATCTGCAATTTCCCGTGCCAGCGTTTCATCGTTAAAACACCACATGTCTTCCAGTGATCCGCCGCCGCGTACCAGCAATACAATGTCACATTCATCGTGCCGCCGCACACGCTTGAGTGCCTGCAATATCTGTTCAGCCGCCTGCTCGCCCTGGACAATGGTTGGAAACACCAGCACCGGAATATACGGTGCGCGCCTGCCGAGCACGCTTAACACATCCCTGATTGCAGCCCCGGTAGGAGAAGTCACGATAGCTATTTTTTTCGGCTGATAAGGCAGAGGGCGTTTGAGTTCGTTAGCGAACAGACCTTCGGCCCCAAGCTTTGCTTTTAGCGCTTCGTAACGGCGCATGAGTTCGCCGACACCCGCGTCCTCCAGGTGTTCAACCACCAGTTGAAACTCGCCGCGCGCCTCGTAGAGCGTGACCTGTGCCCTGATCAATACGTGCTGGCCATTTTTAGGCAGGAAACCGACCCGGTTATTTCGCCCCTTGAACATTGCCGCACGGCACTGGGCGCGTTCATCCTTCAGGGTAAAATACCAGTGTCCCGAAGCAGGGCAGGCAAAGTTCGATATTTCACCCTCGATCCACAAGCTGCCAATGCCTTCGGAAAGCATGGTTTTCACCTCGAAATTGAGGGCGGATATGGTCCAGATGGTGTCGGAGCCGGGAAGTTGTGATTTCATCGAGCCAGTAAAATCGGTAGTGACAGTCGCCGTATTCTATACCAGGCTGCCAAATATTTTATGCCCGATTTATCGGTTAGAAACATTATTTATTAAAATGGCTCTACATGAAAATCATGTAATGCTATATAACTTATAAAAATAGCAATCGTCATGCCGGCGCAGGCCGAAGCGTCGGACCGCGGTATCCATTAA
>QNFD01000416.1 GCA_003645435.1 Gammaproteobacteria bacterium
CGCCGCAATGTGAACGGTGCGCCGGTCAATCCCGCGGCGCGCGCCTATCCACGCGAATTTATTCAGACCGGGATTTCAACCATCGATGGGCTCAATTCGCTGGTTCGCGGCCAGAAACTGCCGGTGTTTTCAGGCTCGGGTTTACCGCATAACCGACTTGCGGCGCAAATCGTACGCCAGGCCAGGTTGCCCGGTGACACCTCGAACTTTGTTATTGTTTTTGCCGCCATGGGCGTATCCTATTCCGATGCGCGCTTCTTCGAGCAGGAATTTGAAAGCAGTGGCGTGCTGCGTAACGTGGTGATGTTTACCAACCTGGCCAACGATCCACCGATGGAGCGCCTGATACTGCCGCGAACCGCATTGACGGCCGCCGAATACCTCGCCTACGAACTCGATCATCACGTGCTGGTGGTGATAACGGATATGACCAATTACGCCGAAGCGCTGCGCGAGGTGGCGACCGAAAAAGGCGACGTGCCGTCGAGGAAAGGATATCCGGGATACCTGTACTCCGATCTCGCCGAAATATACGAGCGCGCCGGACGCCTGCGAGATCGTCATGGATCGATAACCATGATACCCATTCTGTCGATGCCGAGTGACGACATTACCCACCCGATCCCGGACCTGACAGGTTATATCACCGAGGGGCAGATTGTCCTCAGTCGTGAACTACACAGCAAGTCGGTTTATCCACCGGTTAATGTGCCGCCCTCTTTGTCGAGGTTGATGAAGGACGGCATTGGCAAGGACGACACCCGCGAGGATCATCCACGCGTCGCCAACCAGCTTTACGCTTCATACACGCGGGCGCTGGAGGCGAGAAACCTGGCCTCGATCATTGGCGCGGAAGACCTGTCGGCGCGGGATCGCCGCTACCTGGAGTTTGCCGATCGTTTCGAGCGCGATTTTGTACAACAGGGTGAAGATGAAGAGCGCAATATTATCGAAACCCTGGACCTGGCCTGGGAACTGTTATCCCTGTTGCCGGCGAACGCGCTCAGCCGGGTTTCAGAGGAAGATCTACGCAAGTATCACAGCTGGGATGGCTCGACTTGAATGCAGGATCGTCTCAACATACCACCAACCAAAAGCTCGCTGCTCGATCTGAAGCGCCGGCTGGTTTTTCTGAACGAGGGATATCGATTACTGGAGCGCAAGCGCGAGCTGTTGACCCGCCTGGTTTATGAAAAATTGTCTGAGTACCGACAGTTATACAGCTCGACCCGGGAGGCATATACCGAGGCCTATCGCTGGTTGAGCATTACGCAGATGCGGATGGGTAGTAATCGTATTCAACAACTGGCCATCGGCATGCCATTAGCGGTGGAGGCCAGGATCCTGCCGAGACGAAATATGAGCGTGCAATACCCTTCCGTCGAAATACAGAAATTACCCCTGCTGCCGGTTGGAATCCTCGGTACCGATGCCAGCCTCGATGAAACCCGCTCCAGCCTTGCCGATATGGTTGTCAAAGCGGCGCAACTGGCCGAGGTCGAAACCGCGTTGTGGCGCTTACTCGAAGAACAGCGCAAAACCCAAAAACGGGTCAATGCGCTGAAATACAATGTCATTCCGCGCTTTGAACGCACCATCAAGTATGTCCAGTCGAGCCTCGAGGAGGAGGAGCGTAACAGCCTGTTCCAGCTGAAGGTGCTGCTCGACCGGGCATGAAGCATCTGAAAACGGAAGATGATGCTGGCGTACGCACCCTGTGAGATAAGCGAATAAGAAAAAATTCACGGGAAATAATCGAAGAACTCAGATAATTGCCTGATTCTTAAGCTAGAATCCTCATTGAGTAGTTATATTCATTTCTTCTATTTGATACTGACATGGCCCTGGAAAACATGGTTTCAAATAAAACTCTCGATTATTTCGTTGCAGCATTTGTCGCAATATTTTTATTAACTTCGGGTGGCGTTTCAATTGCTCAGGCAACGGAAACCATGACGGTAGACCCCACAGTTGAGAAAAACCTGATCCCTTCGGGTTGTTCCCAATTGTATTCCTTTGTTGATAATAGCCCTTTTACTATTCCTCAAGGTTCGTGGTTCTGGAAAGAAGCAAGAAATTATTTGGCCCGCATTGGAATGCCCAACGATGATTACCACGTAAAAATGTTTGAAGAGGCATTCGAAGCAGTGTATTCAAAAATCGGGGATGAAAACCTCGATCATAAAGCGATTTATAATATGGCCCCGGTTTTCCAGGAATCCGGCTTTGGTGACGTCGCTTACGATTTATGCTCAGAAAGTTGATTATTTGTCGCTCCCTATCCAAGACTTGACCCCCAGCATTTCTTCAAAGAATTGAAAATTGCAACGACAACAAGTACAGGGCTACCAATATAAGAGCACTCCCCATAACCGAATTGAAAATTTGCAGATATCCTGGCTTTGTTAACAGAATTTTTATCTTGTCCCCGACCAATGCCCAACTAGCGATGGATGCATAACAGATAACGAAATAAAGGCTTACAAAGATGATCAGCATCGGCAGGGAATCTGCCAGGTTGAAAGCGGAAATACCCGAAATACAGGCGATCCATGCCTTTGGGTTTAACCACTGCAATAAGAAACCCTGGTAAAAAACAGGCCGAGTTTTGTTTTGAATTTGAATTTCAGGTTTTGATACGACGATTTTATATCCCATGTAGCAAATAAATGCGGCGCCGCCATAGCCTAGCAAATCCAGGAGAACCTGGTTTTGAGAAGCGAGGCCACCTATGCCCAGGCCCACCATCAGTAGCAACAGGGTGAAACCAATGGTAGCTCCGGATACAAAAGGCATAGCATTCTTAAAGCCATGATTCGCGCCGGTAGACAAGGTTATTAAATTAACCGGACCTGGCGAAATTGACATGGATAGTGAAAACAAACACATCGCAAATATGACTGACATAATACCTCCTGAAATTTTCAGTAGTCTAGCGCTCTATCGTTTATTTGATTAGATGCTTCAATTCGAATTTATTATTCGATATGATGCGATTATGATTGATGATTTACGCGCGATAGCTATTTTCGCCGAAATGGCCAGACAAGGCTCGTTCCGGGGGGCTGCCAAAGTGCTGGGGTTATCTCCTTCGGTCGTGAGTTATCATGTTAGCCAGCTGGAAAAGCATGTTGGC
>QNFD01000417.1 GCA_003645435.1 Gammaproteobacteria bacterium
GCCTGGAAAGCTTAAGTACGATATCGACAAGATAAACCGGTAATTCCTCCGGATTTAACCGCATGGCCTCGGGTCATGCGGTTTTTTTTCGGGACGTATCCCGCGGGTGTCGAATTGGTTTCGTGCACGCTGGGTTGTGTGTGTGGAAAAACTAGAGGATCTGGCTCAGGAATTCCTGGGTGCGTGGATCCTTGGCATCACTGAAGAATGTTGCAGGTGGTCCATGCTCGACGATGACACCACGGTCGGTGAAGTAAATGTGATCGGCTATTTCTCGTGCAAATCCCATTTCGTGGGTTACCAGGATACAGGTCATGCCATCCTTCGCCAGGTCTTTGATGGCGAGTAAAACTTCGTTGACCGTTTCGGGATCCAGTGCTGCCGTCACTTCGTCGAATAACATGACATCGGGATTCATAGCCAGCGATCGCGCAATCGCAACCCGCTGTTGCTGTCCGCCTGATAATTCACCGGGGTAGGAATCTTCTTTGCCCACCAGGTTGACGCGGTTGATTAACTTGCGGGCCCGTTCTTCAACTTCCGCCACGGATTGTTTGAGCACTTTGATCGGCGCCATCATGATATTTTCGAGCGCGGTCTTGTGGGGGAATAAATTATACTGCTGAAATACCATGCCGACCTTTTTGCGTAGCTCCAGCTTGTCCAGGTCTGGATCGTGGACTTCCTGTCCTTCAACCATAATCGAACCGCTATTAATGGTATTCAGCGCATTTATGCAGCGAATCAGGGTTGACTTGCCCGAGCCGGAAGGGCCGATGATACAGATGACTTCACCTTTCATGACATCGAGGGAAATACCCTTTAGCACTTCGAGATCGCCGAAAGATTTATGGACGTCATTGATCGAAACCAGCGGCTGATCCGCAGTCCAGTTATTACTTGTCATCTGGGGTTCTCCACAAGAGCTTATTGTTTAACGGAAAAGCGCCCTTCCAGGCTTAACGTGAAACGTGCAATTGGATAGCAGTAGGCGAAAAATATGACCAGCGAAAAACCAAAAAACGGCACCAGCAGTTCAGGATGGTTGTCTTCGGCTTCCATGGCCTGGCGGGAAAGGGTGATGATTTCCTCCACCCCGAGTAGTGAAATCAGCGGTGTCGCCATGGTCAGGATCGCATACCAGTTCATCCAGGGTGGGATCATGCGTTTGAAGCATTGCGGCAGAATAACCAGCCATAAGGTTTGCTGGCGTGAATAGGCGAGTGAGTCGGCCGCTTCCCATTGGCCGGTCGGTACCGACTGGATCGCGCCGCGCACGATTTCAGATATATTTGCCATGATTGGAAGGGATAGCCCGAACACCGCCTTGAGCCAGTCTGGAATCGGATATATCTCGTCGCCAATCTGAATTTCAAACGGCAGGGCCAGCATGACGATAAAAAGCAAGACCAGCCAGGGTGAGTTGCGAAATAGCTGCGTGATAAATTTACTTAAGAACGAAACTAACCTCATAGGCGAAATTTGGCCCAGCCCGAGCAGTACACCGGCAATGGTGCCGATCAACATGGTCAAAACACTGACAATCACGTTGAGCAGGAAACCCTTGCCGACGATAAAGGGTAACCAACGCCACAAAGCATCCAGTGCCTGCGAAAAACTGTAGTTGCTTTGCGCCATGGCGAATCCGGGCCACAGGCAGAATAGCAAGCCGATAAAAATGAGACTGCGCGGTGAGAATTCAGCCATCCAGCGGCTGAATTGCAGGTCATGGACTTGCCCGGCCCGGTTGTAGCTATAGGGTTTCAGTACGGCGAGGTCGGTGCCGCTGTTGTAGAGGCTTCGGTTCATGTGCCATACCCCGGAATACGCAGTTGTTTCTCCCATTTGTGCATGCCGAAAACGAGAATACCAACCAGGACGAAATAGGCAAAAAACAGGAACACCATGCAGGCGTTCTGCGCGGTGGAGTAATCGTTGTAGATACTGATCATTTGATAAAGCAATTCGGGGACTGCGATCGCCAGTGCCTGGGTCGTGGTTTTGACCAGATTGACCAGGTTATTGTTGAGCGCCGGCAGGCTGACCCGAAACGCCAGCGGAAGTACGATATATATATAAATCTGCATTCGATTCATGCCCAGGGCCTCGGCGGCCTCCTGGGTCGATTCGGGCACTGCCTGGATGCCGGCCCTGAATATTTCGACGTTGAACGCGCCGGCGAAAAATGACAGCGAAATAATCGCCCAGCCGACATTGGAAATGATGGGTACTTCGAGCCAGCCGTCGGGCGAGTAGGTCGGGGTAAACTGGCCCAACGCAAAATAGAAGAACATCAACTGCACCAGCGGCGGTGTATTTCGGAAAAACTGGATATACCCCTGCATTAAAAGTCGCGGGACCCTGGAGTGTGTTCCCTGTACCCAGGCGCCTACCACACCGATGACGACACTCAATATCACGCAAACCACCGACAGCTGTATCGTCATCCACAGGCCGTCGATGACGCGCTCGGTTTGGACGGGATCATAGAGGTAAATGAAGTTCCATTTCGGACTCTCTTCCGCCAGGTCGTAAAAGTATTGCTGAAATGAATTCATGGAATAATATTAAATAGCCCAGCCGGGCAGGTGCCCGGCTGGCAAGTTAACAACGAAGAGAGCTCGTTTACTACTGAATCCAGTCAGCGAAGCGCTTTTGCTGATCCTGGAGGTACTGAGTTGACTGGATACCCCATTTCTTTTCCAGTTCGATCAGCTTGCCCGACTGGTGCATGTTATAGGTGAGCCCCGACATGAAATTACCGAAAATACAGTCCTTTTCAGCATGCGGTACGGCAAGACCCCAGGGGTTGTCGTCTTCGCTGCTTAACGGCATTTCATAAGAGTCGTAGTTACCCGAGGACAGGTCAGACATGATCGAGGAGTCGTCGTAGACCCAGGCAATACACTTCTTGTCGCGCAGCGCCTGTTTGGCCGCCGCGTTATCGGTGAATGCGACAACCTTGGCGCCGTATCGGTCGGTGACTATCTTGTTATAAAATGCTCCCTGCTTGCCGCAAACCGGCCTGTCGCGAAGGTCTTCCCATTTTTTGATGGCCACGCCCTTGGGGGACATGATGTTAGTGCCCGAGGTGTAGTAGTTGGGCTGGGTAATGCCGACGATTTTA
>QNFD01000418.1 GCA_003645435.1 Gammaproteobacteria bacterium
ATGGCCGCGCAAAGATCGGCTTTATCGGTCGATCATATCGAGTACCTGAAGGATTCGGATGTAACGTACCTGGTCGGCGGGGGAACGGTAGCGGTATTACTGCCGGGCGCATTCTACGTGTTACGCGAGACTCAACTACCGCCAATCGAGGCATTGCGAGAGCATAAAATTCCGATCGCGATCGCTACTGATTCCAATCCAGGTAGTTCTCCGGTTAACTCGTTACTGTTAATCATGAACATGGCCTGTACCCTGTTCCGCCTTACACCTGCCGAGGCCTTGCGCGGGGTCACCAGCAATGCCGCAAAAGCACTGGGGCTGGATTCTGAAATTGGCTCGCTGGAAGCCGGCAAGCAGGCCGACCTCGTGATATGGGATATCAAACGGCCTGCGCATCTGGCTTATCAAATCGGAATCAATTCCTGTGTCGGCGTTATGCAGGCGGGAAATTGGCGCAAACCTCTGGCGACCGGGACCGAGAAATGAGCGCGATACTGAAAAGCTTCGACGACATCGATAAATCCGCACCCGAACC
This sequence comes from Gammaproteobacteria bacterium, assembly GCA_003645435.1. The sequence continues at coordinate 536 of QNFD01000418.1, forward strand.
GATCTACCAGCAGATCAAGAATACGATTCAGCAGAGGATCCGTAACGGTGACTGGATTGCCGGGCAAAAACTGCCCTCGGAAAACGAACTGGTCGAGGCGCTTGGGGTCAGCCGAATGACAATTCATCGGGCATTGCGTGAGCTCACCCATGACGGTCTAATTAATCGAGTGCATGGTCTAGGTTCATTCGTTGCCGATGCGCCGCGCCATGCCAGCCTGATTGAGCTCAAGGATATTGCAATCGAAATCGAACTAAGCGGCAAGCGACACCGTTCGCAGGTCCTGTCCCTGCGCAGTGAAGCAGCTACCACGGAGGTTTCGATTCAGATGCAGATAGCCGCCGGCAACACAGTATATTTTCTAAATGCGGTTCATTTTCAGGACGACATTCCGATTCAGCTCGAATACCGATATGTGAACCCCGACCTGGTGCCTGATTTCCTGATTCAGGATTTCAGTCGTTTCACATCGACCAGTTATTTGTTAAAGCAATTTCAACCGGATGAGATGGAGCACATCGTACGCGCGGTGATACCAGATAAACAGGCGCGGGAAGCACTACGCATCGACAGCAGCGAGCCCTGCCTGCAACTTTCACGGCGCACCTGGAAAAATGACCGGGTCGTCACTTATGCCATCATGACCTACCCCAGTAGTCGTTATGACCTGGGTGCCCGTTATGCAATTTAGCGCTAATAGCGCCTAATCCTGAGGATAAATCCAATGCCTTTAGATCGTACCGACAATAACCGTAAAATCCGTGCCCCGCGAGGTAGTGAGTTAACCTGTAAGAGTTGGCTAACCGAAGCGCCCTACCGCATGATCCAGAACAACCTGGATCCGGAGGTAGCCGAAAAACCCGAACAGCTTATCGTTTACGGCGGCATTGGGCGGGCAGCCCGCAACTGGGCATGCTACGACAAGATTCTCGAATGCCTGAAGGAACTCGAGGACGATGAAAGCCTGCTGGTTCAGTCTGGCAAGCCGGTGGGAGTATTCAAAACCCACGTCGATGCACCCCGCGTGCTGATTGCCAATTCCAACCTGGTACCGGCCTGGGCGAACTGGGAGCATTTCAACGAACTCGATCGCAAAGGCTTAATGATGTATGGACAGATGACCGCGGGTTCATGGATTTATATCGGCAGCCAGGGCATTGTTCAGGGTACTTACGAAACCTTTGTCGAAGCTGGGCGCCAGCATTTCAACGGCGATACGCGTGGCAAGTGGATCCTCACCTCCGGGCTTGGCGGTATGGGTGGGGCGCAACCGCTGGCCGCGACCATGGCGGGATACAGCATATTGTGTATCGAGTGTGATGAGGATCGAATCGATTTCCGGTTGCGAACCAAATACCTCGACAAGAAGGCCAATTCTCTCGACCAGGCCCTGCAAATGATTGAAGATGCCTGCGCCAATGGTGAGGCGATTTCGGTAGGCCTGTTGGGTAACGGCGGTGAAATATTGCCTGAACTGGTGAAGCGTGGCGTCAAACCTGACCTGGTTACCGACCAGACATCGGCCCACGACCCGGTTAACGGCTACCTGCCGATTGGCTGGACCATGGAACAATGGACCATGAAGCGCGCTACCGACCCCGAACTGGTCGCCCGCGAAGCCAGAAAATCGATGGCCGTGCACGTGCAGGCGATGCTTGACTTCCACGGTCAGGGTATTGCCACCGTCGACTATGGCAATAATATCCGCCAGGAAGCTTTTAATCTTGGCGTTAAGAATGCCTTTGATTTCCCCGGATTTGTGCCAGCCTATATTCGCCCGTTGTTTTGTCGTGGTGTTGGTCCGTTTCGCTGGGTTGCTTTATCCGGTGATCCCGAGGACATCTACAAAACTGACGCCAAGGTGAAAGAGTTGATCCCGGATGATCCGCACCTGCATAACTGGCTTGATATGGCGCGGAGTCGAATCAGCTTCCAGGGCCTGCCCGCACGGATTTGCTGGGTTGGTCTAGGTGATCGAGATCGCCTTGGCCTTGCCTTTAACGAGATGGTCAAATCGGGTGAACTGAAAGCACCGGTAGTGATTGGTCGTGATCACCTCGATTCGGGCTCGGTTGCCAGCCCTAATCGCGAAACCGAATCGATGATGGATGGTTCCGACGCGGTCTCCGACTGGGCACTGCTCAATCTTTTACTCAGCACATCGGGCGGCGCTACCTGGGTTTCGTTTCACCACGGTGGCGGCGTCGGCATGGGTTACTCGCAACATGCGGGACTGGTCATCTGCTGCGATGGTACCGATGCTGCCAGCGAGCGCATCAAACGGGTACTGTGGAATGATCCGGCCACGGGCGTGATGCGACATGCGGATGCCGGCTACGAAGACGCGAAAGCCTGTGCACGCGAACATGGCTTGAACCTGGGCGCTATCGAGCTGGATTAGCAGGGATTAACTGGGGACGTAGCACAATTAATTAGACTAAAACTGTGCTACGTCCCCAATTTTTTAAACGCGCAGGTATTTGCTAATCGCGTGTGAAATCGCGGTAAATCCGAAGCAGGCGGTGACGCCGACAAAGGATCCTATTCCGCTCGCACAATCGAGCGTGGTTCTCTCATCCTGGACTGGTTTGG
>QNFD01000419.1 GCA_003645435.1 Gammaproteobacteria bacterium
ATGACAGCGGTGACGGGAGCCGCGATGCGCCCTTCGCATCGATCAGCGCAGCACTCAACGCCATCGATGTCAATCCAATGGACATCTATGTGATGAGCCGTGCAACACCCGAGCCCTACGACGAGACGGCAACCACGCTCAACGTGCCGACGGGCACTAGCCTGTACGGTGGCTTCGACGCTGGGTGGGTACGAGATGTAACAACCAACAAGACTTTGGTCAGCGGTCACAATCAGGCGTTGACATTAATGGATGTTGATGAACCGGCATGGGTTTCAGGGTTCGATCTTTACGCTGCAGATTCCACTGCATCTAGCGACGATGTTTGGGTCCTGTTCGCTAATCGTGGCACCGCCACTCTGTATATTGAAGACAACCTTATCGATGCTGGCGACGTAGCCGCTGGCGCCGCCGAGAATGCAGGTAGCAGCTATGCTGTTCTTCTTATTGGACTCAATTCGGCAGAGATACGCGGCAATAACATGAGCGCAGGAAATGGAGGTGACGGAGCCGAGGGCACGGATGGCTATAATGGTTCCGAGGCCAACCCTGGCAACAACGCCCATGGCCGATGGGGGGGGGCTGGCAGAGATACTCATGGCGACGGTCGCTCGGGCGGAAATGGCGGTGACGGTGGCAGTAACAATCCTGCAGAAGAAAAAGTCGGGTCAGACGGGGAATCCGGCGAAGGTCCTCTGGGCGGCGCCGGCGGCAGCAATACGGAGGGCAACCAAGGGGAAGATGGGGGGCATGGCGGCGGGGGCTCCACTGGTTCATCAGGGTTCGGTGGCAACAGCTTTGGTAACGTCAGCAGCGGTTTTGTTCCTAGCAACGGTGGTGATGGCCAACGCGGTGGCCATGGCAGCGGTGGCGGCGGCGGAAGAGGCGGCAATGGCACAACCACGCTATTCTTCGCTTATACCGGTGGCGGCGGTGGCGGCGGTGGCGCGGGTGGTGGCGGCGGCGACGGTGGTGCAGGTGGCACGGGCGGTGGCGCGTCAATTGGTCTGTGGCTGGAAGATGTAACCGTTTCCAGAATTGAGATGAATACGATTACCGCAAGAAATGGAGGCGCTGGTTACTCCGGCGGTGAAGGTGGACTGGGCAGTATGGGAGCCGCCGGCGGAACTGGTGCAAGCGCTCGCTGGCCTGCGGATAGCGGGGGAGACGGTGGTCACGGTGGCAACGGTGGTTACGGCGGCAACGGTGGTGGCGGAGGTGGCGGCCCTTCGTACGGCGTGATGGTTGGCCTGAATCTCGCCCCCGAGATTACAAGCAATGCGATCTCAAGTGACGCTGGTGGCATGGGTGGAATGGGAATTGGCGGTAGATGTGGTTTCATTTTCTTACCGCCGTTTCCACCATTTAGAGACTTTCATATGGGGGGCGACGGGGGCGCCAGTTATGCGATCTACGACGCCGATATTTCGGATGGCATCGTGCCGGCGCTTCTCGACAACTCACTGACATTTGGAACCGGCGGTGAAGTGCAAACCGGCAGCGATGGCTGTGAAGGATCTGCTGGTGAAACAAACTTCTGATAGTCCATTGCGGCCGCCGCATCCTGTCTGCCTGTACAAATAAGCGCAGGAAGAATCAGTCGCCAACTTGCGCTGGTCCAACCCCTTGGGACTTTGCAATTAAATTAATTAAGTGCCGACCGGCACCCAATCCACCACTAACCCCAGCCTCATGTCCCATTTCGGATGGCGACCGAATTTACGATGTCTGCAGAAGCCGCATGTCTTGACTCAGATACGTTATGCAAGGGTCGGGGGCCGGCTCGCATATTTCAAACTCATCCGTCGAGTCGATGTCGGACGCCTGTGTCAGCTGTTCACCACCGGCAACGTAAGTTATGCGGGTATCGCCGATCGCAACTACGTCACCGTCCTGGAGCTCATAGCGGTTCACTTTCTCCCCATTGACGATCGTGCCGTTGGTGCTGCCCAGATCAGCGACATGCAGGCCATTCGTTGACATTGACAATACGGCGTGAAGTCGGCTGACCCGGAGCCCCTGAATACAAATATTGCAAATCCGATCGCGCCCAATGAGAAAACAACTTTGATCCAGCAAGGTCTCGGTAACTTCCGCGCCCTGGGTTTGGACGATCATGCGACCGAGCGGAGCGACCGCAATTTCTCCGTCATATGTCAATGAATCGTCCGGCTCGTCCGCATCAAAAGACGTCAGCCCGACCAGTGCTGCTGCTTTTTTGACCGTATCGATGGATATCGGTTTGTTACCTGCGTCGTGAAAAATGTCAAGACACTTGCTGCAAAGCTCGTGGACATCGTCCGGAACACCGGAGCAGATTTCATGCATCAGTGTAACGGCCAGAAATTCAAATACCTCGCTTACGTCATCCATGTTGTGATTGGCGGAGTCCAGGCTCTCGGTGCGCGAGCGAATGTAATTCCTTGTTTCGGACAATGTAAATGGCGTTAGCACAATTCGGTCACCCGCCTCGGCGGCAATGACATCAAGGATTGGCTCATTGATCACGGTCATTACGCTGGGTGGTCCCGAAATGATGACCTTAAGTCCGTACTTTTCCTGCACCTCCATTTCCACCAGCCGACGAATCTTGTCCAAGACCCACCAGCCATGTACGTGCGAATCCTGAACGGCGATGATCGTTCTGAGTTTGTGCTTACGCTGGTATTGCAAAAACAACTCGAAAACCTTTTCCAGATCACTAAGGGTCATATCGTTCGGATCGAATCCGATATGTTGAATAACTTCCTGCATGAACGCTTTGGGATCGGTGCAAGTCCCGTCAATCCTTATTACGACGGTACCGTCTTCAACGCTATCCAGGAATCGGTCAACAACGTGGATCGGACCTAACCGACCTTCGCTGACCAGGATCGCCACTGGTCGATTCTCCTGGTAGGACTGAATGAGTCGTTTGACGGCTGAGGGGTAGCAATTGCTGATAAGCGGCAAAAGCTGAGCACGCTCTACCCGTACATCGGAATACGTATCTGCGGCCGGTTGAATAGACACCAGTTTCACGCCTCCAGGCCTTTACTAACAAGAAGTTAAAGGCTCTTATTAATTATTTTGTTGAGCTTCCACAGTCTATTGATTTCGAGAGGTTATGTAAAGTATTG
>QNFD01000420.1 GCA_003645435.1 Gammaproteobacteria bacterium
CAACACCAGGATAACGTGGTCATAAATGACCTCGATGTTGTTTACCAACAGCATCATCCCGGAATTGTTCGGCGCAGTATTCTCGCTCACAGTTCGTTCCAACAAAACATCGCCAAACCTAGTTACAGATACGCGGTACGATGCTGTTTTCTTTTGCGTACTGCGCCGAATCTTCTGCGATCAAAGGTCCGGTAATATCACGCAATGGCTCGTAGAAATCGGTTACGATGCTCCATTTCTTGGCCTTGGCATCCCATTGTTGCAATGCAACCTTGCCGGGACCCTCGTGATTTTCACAAGTGATCTTGACCGGAATGGTGAAACCGGGCAGACCCAGTTCTTTCAGCCTTGCCTCGTCAACATCGAGCGCCTCGAAACCGTCGCGCACCTGCACACCTCTGACTTCATTGGTGCCGTGGATTTCCATTGCCTTGCGTATTGCTTCCGAAGTCCACATTGCTGCGACCAGTCCCCGGTTATAGAGTACTTCGCCGATGCGATCGCGATCGCCCAGACCTTTGCCCTTGTCATAGACATACTTCTTGATGTCGTCGTGGGCGGGGAAGTTATCACCCGGTTGATGGAAAGCACCGGACAGATATCCATCTGCAGCTTCGCCGGCAGGCAGTACGTCGTTTTCAGAGCCTGACCACCACACGCCGATGAAATGATCCATCGGGTAACGAATCGACGCCGCTTCCTTGATTGCGACCTGGTTCATGACACCCCAGCCCCACATCAGCACCCAGTCGGGACGTTCCTTGCGAATTTGTAACCAGGTTGCCTTTTGCTCCTGACCGGGGTGGTCGACCGGCAATGCCAGGAATTCGAAGCCGAATTTCTTGGCCGCGCTTTCGAGGGTACGGATCGGTTCCTTACCGTAAGCCGAGTTGTGATATACCAGTGCGATCTTCTTGCCTTTCAACTTGTCCATGCCGCCTTCCTGTTCACCAATATATTTCACGAACACGGTTGCCTGGCTCCAGTAAGTTGCCGGAAAGTTGAAGATCCACGGAAATATTTTGCCGTTGGCGGCCGAGGTGCGACCATAGCCCATCGAGAAAACCGGAATCTTATCGACACTGGCCTTCGGGATTAACTGGTAAGTGATACCGGTAGACAAAGGTTGAATCACCAGTGCGCCCGAGTCTCCGCTAGCTTTGGTGCTTTCATAACACTCGACTCCGCGCTTGGTGTTATACGCGGTTTCACAGGGCGTAAGCTTGATTTTGGCGCCGTTAATACCGCCGTCGCGCTCGTTGAGCATATTCAGGTAATCACCGTACCCATTGGCGAACGGAATCCCGTTCGGCGCATAGGGGCCAGTACGATAGTCAAATGACGGGAGTGTCAGTTCGTACGCACTGGCGACTCCGGATAAGAGTGGTAAGGCCAGTATCGCCGCCACTATTGTTCTGCTTAAACTTCTCATTTTATTTACTTCCTCCGGTTGTTATGTTGAAACAACATATTAAGCGACACGCCGTCGATCCTTCCACTAGTAAGGGAAGGGCCATAGGCGCAATTTTTCCTTGGCGATCCGCCACAGGCGCGCTAGCCCGTGAGGTTCGACAATTAAAAATCCAATTATCAAGATACCGACAGTAATGATTTCGATGTGTGCGGCCAGCGCAGTGTTGGTGCCAAAGCCGTCGACCAGGATATTCTTCAGCATAATCGGCATTACTACCAGGAAGGCTGCGCCCAGGAACGATCCAAGTACCGAGCCCAGCCCACCGATGATAATCATGAACAGTACCAGGAACGACTGGTTGATATCAAAGGCTTCGGTCGGCTCGGCGGATCCGAGCCAGACCGCAAAGTACAGGGCTCCCGCCATACCGATATAAAAAGATGACACTGCAAACGCGGACAGCTTGGCCACTAACGGGCGTACACCGATCAATTCCGCGGCGATATCCATGTCGCGAATCGCCATCCAGTTCCGACCGATGCGGCCGCGCGCTATATTTTTCGCCAATAATGCAAACACCGCGACGAAACCGGCCACCAGGTAATATTTCGCCACCGGGCTGGCTTCGGGGCCGGTGATGATGACGCCAAACAACGTCATCGGCGGCGAGGTGATCATGCCGGTCGCGTTATAGTTGAAGAACCAACCGACCTTGTTGAACAGCCAGATCAGGAAAAACTGTGCGGCCAGGGTCGCGACCGCGAGGTAAAAGCCCTTGATGCGCAGCGAAGGCAAGCCGAACAGCGTGCCCACCGCGGCGGTGATAAATCCGGAAATAATTACCAGGGGTATAAAACCGAGTTCGGGGAAGGCTACCATCAACTTGTAAACGGAAAATGCGCCCACCGCCATGAAACCACCGGTGCCGAGTGAAAGCTGTCCGCAATAGCCGGTCAGAATGTTCAGGCCGAGTGCTGCCAGCGAATAAATCAGAAAAGGCAGTAAAATAGCATTGAGCCAATACTGGTTCAGCAGCATTGGCACGACGGCAAAGGTGATAAACAGTACCGCGAAAATAACATAGCGATCCTGGTCGATCGGGAATAGTGCCTGGTCGTCCTGGTAGCTTGCCTTGAATTGTCCCGTTTCTCTGTAAAACATCGCCTTAAACCCTTTCTATGATCTTTTCGCCGAACAGCCCCTGCGGTCGGAACAACAGGAATGCAAGCGCCAGCATGTAGGCAAACCAGTTTTCGATTGCGCCGCCGACCATTGGTCCAAAATAGACTTCGGCGAGTTTTTCACCCACGCCGATAATCATGCCGCCGATAATCGCTCCCGGCACCGAGGTGAAACCACCGAGAATCAAAACCGGTAGCGCCTTCAGCGCGATCAACGACAGCGAAAACTGTACCCCCGATTTGGAACCCCACATGATGCCCGCGACCAGCGCGACGATGCCCGATACCGACCATACAACGACCCAGATGGTATGCAGCGAGATACCGACCGAAAGTGCGGCCTGGTGATCGTCGGCCACCGCGCGCAGCGCTCGGCCGATGCGGGTCTTCTGGAAAAATATCGCCAGAACAATCACCATGATTGCTGCGGTTGCCGCAGCAAACATTTCCAGTTTCTCGATGTAGATACCCTGATCCCACAACCAGTCCCAGGCGCCCTGCGGGATGCCGATGTCCA
>QNFD01000421.1 GCA_003645435.1 Gammaproteobacteria bacterium
GCAAAACTCGCCATGGGTTCCTGAAAAATCATCGAGACCGCGCCACCGCGGATAATCTTACGATCCTTCGGACCCAGTGAAAGTACATCTATAGATTTATCATCGACATTCAGCGTGATGCTGCCTTCAGGGTCGTAGACAGCGTTATCCGGGTTCAGCAGCATCAGCGCCTTGGCGGTCACCGACTTGCCCGAACCACTCTCGCCGACCAGACCGAGCACTTCACCCGGCGCTATATCGAAAGACACTTTTTCGACCGCGGTGACCAAACCCTCGTCGGTTTTGAACCGGACGGTGAGGTCTTTTACTGAAATCAACGGTTTCGTCATTTTTTGGTATCTGCGTAAGGGTCAGCGGCGTCACGCAGTCCGTCGCCTACAAAAACAAAGGCCAACACCAGCGTGATAAAGAAAAAAACCGGTATGAAATACCACTGGTAATTGAGCAGAACATCCGCGCTGGTTACGTTTTGTAGCATTACGCCGAGTGAATTGACCGGGTCTTTCAGACCCAGGCCGATAAAGCTGAGCCCGGTTTCCGACAGCACCATGTATGGAAACGAGATAACCAGGTCAACGATGATATAGCTGGTGAAACTCGGCAACAGATGACGCCTGATAATATGGCCTGCCGAGGCGCCGCATAACTGCGCAGCGAGAACATACTCCTGGCTTCTCTCGGTCAACAGGTGAGTTCGAACCCGACGCGCCAGTGTCGGCCAGCCGACAAATCCAAGAATGATCGAGATGAATAAAAACCGTGTCTCCGCACTCCAGGTATCGGGAATGAACGCGGCCAGCGCCATGAACAATGGAATCGTCGGAATAGTTCGTACCGCGTCCGTTATCATCTGCAGGGTGGAATCGATCCAGCCACCGTAGTAACCCGAAACACCACCAATCATCAGTGCCAGTACGAAGGCAATAAAGACGCCGATGGTCCCTACCGCGAGCGAGGTATTGATAGCCTGCAAGGTTCGGGAATAGATATCCTTGCCAGTCGAATCGGTGCCGAATATATGTATCTTGCCCTTATCGACACCGAATAAATGGGTATTAAATGTCATACCGAAGAGTGTATATTCATCACCCTGCGGGAATAAAACCACGTAGCGGCGGGCATCCAGGCTCGTGTCGGTCTCGGTGACCCAGCGAAAATTTGTCGCGATTGAACGGCTGCGTTTATAGGTGTAGATAAACGGTCGAAAGGAGCAGCCATTATCATCGCAGAAACTCGGAATATTGGGGGCACCATTCAAATAATCTTTATTTCGGCCAGTAATCGTCGGATCATAAGGCGTCAAAAACGGCGCGAATATTCCGGACAGGATCAATACAACGAGAACGCCGGCGCCTACCATCGCGGCTTTTTGTTTTTTGAAGCGCGTCCAGATCAGCTGCCCCTGGGAAGCAGTGAAATAGGCTTCCTTGGCCTTCTGGTCTACATTTACATCAACGTTTGCAGTATCTGTCATGTCGGTTATCCCAGTATGCTGCGTCGAACGCGCGGATCGGTAAGGGCCAGAATAATATCCGTGATGAAGTTAATGCCGACGATGCTGGCCGTCAGCATAAATATAATTGCGCCGGCTAATTGCTGATCGTTCGATCGGGCAAGCGCCTCGATTAACAGTGATCCGGCTTCGGTTAAGGTCAAAATTAACGCCACAATCGGCAACTCGTTAAATATACGGTTCAGATCGAAACCCAGCGAGTTGATGATTGGCCCAAGCGCGTGACGGGCCGGGTAGCGCCAGAGCAATGTACGCCCGGTTACGCCGCGAGCAGACGCGGCGACGACATAGAGCTTGCCCACTTCGTCAGACATTAGCGCACGCACGGTCTGGATAGCGAAGGCGGTTGCCGACCAGGCGAGGATAAATACCGGCAGCCAGGCGCGCGAAAGAAAATCCTTAACCCGGTCAACAGACCAGGCTGCATCGCGAAATTCCTTGGAAAATAACCCGGTCAGGGTATCACCGAAATAAATCGTCGAGAACAGCATGATCATCAGCGCCAGTAAAAAGTTTGGCATTGCCAGGCCAAGATAGCTGACAAGCCGCAGGCTGTTGTTGGTCCATGCACTTTTCGATGTGGCCGAGATAATTCCGACCGGAATGGCAATCAGGTAAGCGAGCAGCAGGGAGGCCAGGCAAATCCCGAGGCTCAACCAGAATTTCTGGCCCAGCAGCTCGCTGATGTTAAGGCGCAGGATACAACTATCGCCAAATTCACCCTGAAAAGCATTAATAATCCAGCTTCCCCAGCGTACCATGTAGGGCCGGTCAAGACCCAGTCGAACACGTTCTGCTTCTACGTCGGCAATCGTTATCGCCGAACCCTGGGAACTCTTGAAAGCGAGATAGCGTTCCGCACAGTCGCCGGGTACGAGTTCCATCAAGCTGAATACGATGAGCGACACCATCACCAGGGTGAAAATCGCTAACAACGCACGCGTGGCAGCGAAACGAGCAAATAGCATTCTCTTCTACGCTCCTTCTCAGTTTACCGGGGGATCAGGCGACCACCCCAGTATGATTTATTATTAGTACTGTCCGCGGGCAGGTAACGCCCGCGGACAAATCATCATCTAAATTACTTCTCGAAATACCACTGATGACCACGGTACGGATAACTCCGGTAGTAGGCATAAGACGCGGTCTTGAACTCGGGGAAGTTCTTGAGATTGTTGTCGTGGTAGATCGGCGAAACCGATTTTACCGTGCCGATGAACAGCAGGTTTTCTGCCGTCGCCTCAACCAGCTTCCGACCCAACCTGTTGGATTCATCGGTGCCCGCCGTCGCAGCCTGGAACGCACCGATATCATCGATCATGTCATAGGCCCACGCCGGCGGCTTCACGCCCGAAGCACCATCAGAGTCGAGGTATTCGCCCCAGAGCATCGCTGTTCGGTGGTTGAAGTAGTTATATTAGGGGGGCAGGAACAACTCCGAAACACCGAGGATAACCGCCAGTGGCTGGCTTTTCGAGTACATGGTCACGTCAAGCTGGTTGGACGACATAGCCGAACGAAATTCATCGGTGGTGACTTCTTTTACCGTGTTATCGATACCAACGCTTGCCCAGTGCTGGCCAACCAGTTCGACC
>QNFD01000422.1 GCA_003645435.1 Gammaproteobacteria bacterium
CTCGAGCAGGTTCTGCCTTTCGAGTCTTTTGGTCAGCAGCGGGATAACCCGTTCACGCTGATTCTGCCATTCGGGGCTGTTGGCATATTTGGCGTTATAGTCTTCGATCCCCTGGGCAATTGTTTCATGATCGGGCTGCACGCCCCGATTCTGTGCATCCCGATGTACGATTACCTGGGTGACGATATCTTCGGCCACATTTTGTTTGAATTTCAGCAGTTCATCTTCGGGTACGCGGCCGTGGTAATATTTATGTCGGACGGCGGCGTTAAAAATACTCTCAAACTCATTCGCGGTGATCGTCAAATCGTCAATCCTGGCAAATACATCGCTCTGCGTGGCGGTTAATCCCTGTTCATTGGCGCCCGCATTGAAAGGCGCCATCATTATCGCTAGAGTAATGCTTAAGATCGCTTTATACATGAGCGCTATCTCGATAATTCGATTTGATTGATTTTTAACATCATACACGCCAATGACGCAGTTATCCCCCCATCGTCAACGACGATGGGGGGATTGGTTCTTGCGACAATGTAGAACTCTCCGTCAGCTCTATACTGCCTTACTTGACATGGCATGCCAGGCATACTTCGCTCCCGTCATTTGACACCCGCAAGAAGAGCAATGGCGCCTCTGAATGGGGATCATGGCAGCTGGCACATTCGACGAATGGTTGAAGCTCACCTGAGTCAATAGCGGCCACCGACCGGGTGTACAGTTGCATATCGGTTTTCTCGCGAGTTCCATTTGGAACTGCCTCGGTATCAACCCACCATATTGTCTGGCCGTTGACTTGGGCGTTTTCGAGGCCTTGTCCGGTTTGGACAAAATCGTCGTCCCTTGTCGGCGCGGTAGGAGTAGAGGTTTTAATACCGCCACCACCGTATTGAATGCCGATCGGGTGGTCATCGGTAAGATCCTGGCCAAGATTAGCGAAACTTGTCAACACACCAAGAGTTTGGTTTGCACCTGTCCAGACACCAGCGGCCCAAACTGCATCACCACCAGCACCGGAACCCGGCGCGTTCAAAACCGCATCCATCGCCTGGACGCCGTCATGGCAAGACAGGCAGGCGATTGAAACCGATCCTACCGGCGCCGTGGCGCCATCCAGGCTGCTAGTACCCAGTGTATCGTAGGTGGTATATGTGCCCGGCGCCGCCAGGGCTTTATTCCACAGTGGTACTTCTGCGCTGGTATCGGCACCGTGCGGCGTATGGCAGAACACGCATACTTCAGTGGTTCCACTAAAATTATTAGGTCCTGGTCCGGTTGATCCCAGATTATGTTTCGTATTGGCGACATCCGCGCTGGCGGTTGTCCAGGCAAACATGCTCAACACCATCACTGCGCCTAGTGTCAACCCCGCGGCGATGCCGAGCGACTGTAATTTTAACAGATATGTTTTCATCGTCTTTTCCTCAAGTAAGTTAAAAATGTTAAAAATCTTGTTACTTAAGGAAATGCAGCTATCGTGCCAAATCTTTTTCCAGTTGCGATCTAAGCGTTTGGTCAATTTTTTAATTCTTATTTTTCAATAACTTAAATATGAAAATAAACCCTGGGCGATTGTATTCACTACCCTTAATTTGTTATTAAGAAAATTTCCTAATCTCAGCTTTGAGAAAAAACTGAAGTATTTTTCTCGATTTATGGAGTGCACGCGATTTGGATAAAAAAGCAAAATTAAGGAGGCCGAACCAAATGCTGGTTAATTAATTTATTTTGAGTCACTCCCGAACTGCGTGGTCCACTTAGCGGGAAACCCGGGATTTTTTTATGCCTGGGCCGAAAAAGATTCACACTGGCGCGGGCATGACCCACTCAAGAAATACCCAGCTGCTCGACTCGACATAAGTAAGCATCATTCGGGTCAGAACCATTTAGCCCTGACCCCGTTTTTCCAGAGGACTTCAGCTTTAATCAGGACTGATCAATCGCACTGACGAAGAAAATCTTTTCAAAACTTCGATTCAAGCTCTTACTGGTAAAATTTCGCATTGCTGCCCCGCCATCCCAATGGATGGTCTGACCGGTTTCAATACGGGTCTCTGGAGCAGCAAGCCATATCCGCGCACCATTCTCTTCGACCTGAATATAGCTGTATCCGGCCGAATTCATCGAATCTATGACGGTACCGCTGTGTGACCGGCTTACCAGGGCTGACGCAGGCATCACCTGGGATACAAATAGAATCTGTTTAAATACTCGGCCTAGCGCTTTGCTGTTGAAATCAATCATCACGGCATGATCTTTCCAGGCAATTTTGTCACCCGGTTTGGCATTGGATATGGCCGTCGCTAGCCAAAACACTTCCCCATTGATATCGACGGCAATATAGGAGTAGCCACCCGCTTTCTGGTTTGACTTCACGGTTCCGCTGTTCTTTGCGGGAGTTTTGACTACCGCCTTTGTCTGCGTTACTTCAGTCGATACGACAACTTTGTCTGCGTCACTCTCGGCGGAGGCGTCAACTGTTGATTCGGAACAACCGGGTATATAAATAATAGCCAGTAGTGCAACCGGAAGAGCCCATCCGGACATGGTTAGCTTATACTTCATGGTTTTCAGCCTGAATTAGTTAAAACAATTAGCTGACTGCAATTATCGGGCCAATCCAAAAATTACTAATCGACAGGGAACTTATGATAAATCCGGGTAAATCAGGAACATCGGTGCAATGCATATTCTCATTTGTAGGAATTCTTATGCTCGACTTCAATCATCTGCCAGCGGATTTATTTCAATTAATTTGGCTTCGGTTTATAAACCAGCCATCCCTGATCGGCAGCCAGTGAAACCGGCCGAAAAACGTCCACTTTTTTAAAGAACTGATCCACCATGTAGATTCGCCCGTCTTCGTCAACGGCCAGGCCCGCCGGCAGCATGAAAGTCGCCGGTCCCGGAGTAGAACTACGCGAACCCACCGCCAGCAGCAAACGTCCTTGCGCATCGAATATTTGAAAATTACCGAACGCGGTATCGGCGATATAAATATTGCCATCTTTATCGGCGCCAATTCCCTTGGGCCTCGAGAACTGGCCGCTGCGGCGGCCGATTGCACCAAAGGTCCGGAGAAATTCACCTTGCTGGCTGAACAC
>QNFD01000423.1 GCA_003645435.1 Gammaproteobacteria bacterium
TGCAACCGTTCTGGAGGCACCCAGCCCATTGCCATAGGTAGTAAGGAATACACCGATTTAGAAGTGTATTTAACAGGCTTATCTAATGGTCAAGCTGTACGTCAACCCTCGGTTAGAAACTAAGCAGTATATTATTTTCATTTTAATAACTATTGAAAACTTCGACAAAAACAATGTTAAACAATGTTCCAGTAACACCCCATATAGCAGCAAAGAATAAAGTCCATATAGGTGTTCCGAGGCCAAAGCCTAAACCAAACCATCTCCATTCTAAATGGAAAAACAATAAAAGCACTCGATAGCCAGGGTAATACGCTAAGTATGACCCCTAATATCTCTTTTGGCGGGTGAGTAGCTTTGCACCACGAGGCCTTGAATTAGCCTCTATGCTGAATTTATTTTTGCGCCCTGAAATTACAGTGCAACAGTGTGCCGTTTTCAACTGCTTCGATACGGTTCCGTGTGCGCACAACCAGGGCGTCATATCCATCGCCCCCAAGAGCATCCAGCAAAGCCTGCTTTGCCGAGCCATGAACACGCTCATGTTGTTCGTCATGGATGCCTGTGATCCAGTCGAAATTATCGCTTAGCGCGACATTTTTCAGACCTGCACTGTTAAAGCCGGCGACGGTTTCATCAAAGGATGCAAAATGGAAAATCATTCCGGCGTCCTTGAGATGTGTTCGCCAGCTTTCATATGCCGGCGTTCCCGGCGCCTCGTTGCTGATTAACCAGTCGCTGCCAATCAACCAGCCACCGGGTTTGATCGTTCGAACCAGTTCTTCATAAAATGGCTTTTTGTCTTCGATGTGGCACAGCATTTCCTTGCACACCACGAAATCGAAGCTATCGTCATCGACGGGAAAGGGACCTGGCACAACTTGTTGAAGTTGAATTGTGTTTTCCAGCCCCGCAGCGAGAACGCGCTTCTTCGCCCGCGCCAGAACGCTTGCCTCCAGGTCCATACCATGGACAGACCCGGCATGATGGTTACGTACCAGGGCGACCAGAACTCCGCCCAGACCGCAGCCGACTTCCAACACTTTCTTTCCGCTAATATCCAGCCCCTCGACAATACGGGCAACGCACTGTTCACCTCCGGGGGACATAAACCCATCGCCACAGACCATTTCGACGCTCGCTATTACAGCGTCATTGTATTGACTTTGGTGTGATCCACTGGACATGGTTATCCCTCCTGCGGTGACGAATGCGGCTTAGATCCTGGTTGTGAGTATATTAAGATACAGATGCCCCTTCCTTCAGATCAAGTGATAATTTTCAAAGCATCATCGTGCTATGGTTTGAAATTCGCCACAGCGGCTATGGCGGGTACGGGATCTTCCTGGCTTCACTCAGGGAGCCGGCGGATTGATCATAAAGCGGCGGCTCGGCGCGGCAGGACCCACCCCGGGGGTAGTACTTACTGAACCAGTCCGAACAAAAGTCAAAAAACAACTTCATCGCGCGCGTCGGACGAATTTGCGCATGCCGGGCAATTCCCAACTCGGCGCGCGCTATATCGTCGGCCAGCGGCAGCGTGACTATCTTTTGCCCGTCATAGGTATAATCCAGATGCGGATGGGTCACCAGCAGGGAATAACCCCGTCCCTGGCCGACCATGCCGCGCACCATTTCGAGCGAAGGCGAACTGAAAGAAACCTCGGGCTCCAGCCCGAGCGACCGAAAGATGCCGAGAAAATACTCCCGGCTTGGCGGGATATCCAGCAATACCAGGTTGTCATCCATCATATCTCGCAGGAAAATCTTCTTTTTTTGAGCCAACGGATGGCCTTCCGGTAAAAGAACATAGTGGTCAAATCCCGCCATTTTATTTATCGTGATTTCCTCCGGCAACGCCAGGTCGAACATCAACGCCAGTTCGTAACGACCGGAAATCAGGCCCGAAATCAATTTATCCTGGTTCCCTTCATGCAGGCGAATCGAAATACCCTCGTAAATTTTCTGAAAGTCAGCCAACAGGGCCGGCATGAAAATCGGGCCAACGTTCATGAAACACGCCACATCAACCTGCCCGGTAACGAGCTCGCCGGAATCGACAACGCTTTGCTGCAAGTCTCTGGCGTATCGCAACAGACTTTGCGCATCGACCAGAAGGCGCTCGCCGGCCTGGGTCAGCGATACCCCCTTGGCGTGATGACGAATAAACAGCTGGCTCGAAAATTGACCTTCCAGATTGGTTATTGCCTTTGAAACCGACGGTTGGGAAACGTTCAGCTTGCGTGCTGCATTGGCAACGGAACTACACTCCGCGGTGGTGACAAAATACTCCAGTTGGCGTAACGAATAGTGCAACATAACGATTTCCCCCTGCATCCGTGTTGTTTAGCCGACCAAGTATAGGTTTTTTTGCTTTACTAGCATAGTTAAAAACTAACTCATAGACAGATAAATTGAAATTTAGTTTATCAATAATTCGGATATAAAATGCCCCTGAGTGAAATTCCACTGCGGATTTCGACCGATCACGAAGTTCCGCCAGTTTTCAAGGGCGAATCGCATGAGCGACAACAACAAAAGTACCTGGAAAGTCGGCATCGATATCGGTGGCACGTTTACCGACGTGCTGGCCATCAATAGTGCCGATGGCGAGGTCAGGACCGCCAAGGTCAGCAGCCAGGCCGATGATCCGATTGCCAGCATTGTCTCGGCTTATGAAGCCATAGGTGTCGAATGGGCCACGGTTTCCGACCTGATGCACGGCACCACCATGGCCACCAACGCCATCGTCGAGGGCAATCTCGCACCGGTTGTGCTGGTCGCCACGGAGGGTTTTCGCGACACTATCGAAATCGGACGCCAGAACCGGCGCGAGCTTTATCGCCTGCAGGTTACGCCGAAGCTGCCGCCCCTGGTTCCGGAACATCGTCGTATCGAGGCGATCGAGCGGATCGGACCCGAAGGTCAGGTTCTCAAACCCCTGAGTGAAGCCGAAGCCCGTCGATAGCCGCGGCCACACGACGGGCTTCGGCTTCACTCAGGGGTTTGAGAACCTGACCTTCGGGTCCGATCCGCTCGATCGCCTCGATACGACGATGTTCCGGAACCAGGGGCGGCAGCTTCGGCGTAACCTGCA
>QNFD01000424.1 GCA_003645435.1 Gammaproteobacteria bacterium
AGCAGTGCCCCTCCGGGTGATTTCGGCATGATTTACTCTAAATGGGCTTATAGATAATTAAATAATGGGCATATTAATAATTCCATTATTGGATAGACTGGGCCTCAAAGCAAGTTTGACGCAATTAAAGAGACGCGAGGATTACAATCATGGCCAGAATCGAAGACTACCCCTTCCCCTCAGGACTTCACCTCTTGTCGCGCTGGCAATCCGGCGACGCTGGTGCAAAACAGGAAATGACGGAAATCTTCGATGCCGCGTTAGCAGGAGATTTCGATGCAAACTTCGCCGTGCCGACGCCATCCAACGAAATCCATGCTACGGCTTCAGTGCATATGCTGGCACTCACCATTTTGCATGATTTGTATGGAATCGAATCGGCCGAATACTACAAAACCGACGCCTGGCGCTACGTTCGGGCAAATTTGACCGCTTGCCGCCTTCTCGGAGTCAAGAAACTGTACATGACCTGGGCGCTTTATGCCTTCACTTGCGAACCCCTCGGTCAGATAATGATGTATCCCGACAAATTTCCTCCGGGCTGCGACCCGGATGAACCGCTGATCAATAAGGATAACTGGAGCTCGCTTGATACTCCGGATTTTTCTACAGGTGTTCCGAAGGCGATTGACGATATCATGCGCGTAACCGAGCAAATCACCGGTATGGCGCCATTACTGCAAATCTCAGCGCCCTACAGTCTGGCAGCGGATATTTATGGCCAGGAGCCCCTGTTAGCTGATGTGGTCCATGATCCTGACAACGTAAATGCGCTTCTGAACCACCTTGCCGACAAAGTGCTCGGACCCTGGATGGATCACCATATCGAGACCTTCCCGAATGGCTGGATTGAATTGTCGGATGCCTCGGGCTCCCCTTTCTTTATCGGGGCGGATAACTGCAAGAATATGGCGATCCGTGCGATCCAGTACATGATCAAGGACAAAGCTTATGCCGACCGCGTTTATGACAACAACTACCGAGGAGATTTTGTCTCGCAAGTTACCAAAAAGCGCCGAGGTTCGCGGCGTAGACCTGTCAGAGAAGAGAAGAATGGTGGCGTCAGTTTAATGGAGTTGACGGAAGCAAAAGTCAGTGTTTGTCCGATATTCATGATGCGACTCGAGGCTGATAAAGTGGATATTTCGTTTTATGCGGATCAATCCATCCAACGTAATATCCCCTTGACTGCAGGTATTGGTTCACCCCAGATTGATCGCAACAGCATCGGTAATCTGCAAGCCGCAAAAATGGAAATGACTGAATTCGCGCGATCCTATGTCGAATCCATAAAGCGTGTCTGTGAAACCATTGACTTGCCAGAAGACAATTTCGTCATGGATCCGTGGCCGAGTCATGTCTACTTTGAGGACGTTAACTCACAATCGCAGTTCGAACTGGTGGAGCTTGTTCTGAACGAAGTCAGGAAAGGCGGCACATTCAAGCCGAATGCTATAAACGATTGTTTGTGACAACGACCCTGCGGGACAAAAAGGTGGCTGCAAAAAGCAAAAAGGTGGCAAAAAGGTGACGGAGGGATTTAAAAATAATCCCTCCGTCACCTTTTACACCTTTTATCGGTTCAAGCCAGTTCTAGTTTGTGATGCTCGCGTTTGAATGGGACAGCATCGATATCCACCTCCGTGTCCAATTCCCTTGCATAGCGATGACCTTCGTAGGTGGCCGAGGCAATAAGGGAAGGGCCGTAACAGTCACCGATGCGGCGGACCGATTTGATGCCTGCTTTTTGTGCGGCATCACCCAATGCTATCAAGTCATTGTATAGATGGTCATTGGGCAGTCGCATGGTTATGGCAACGATGGAACCGGGCAACACTTCTTCCTGATCGGTCAGGGCATTTAGGACGACCACCTCTCCCGCAGATACCCGAACCACGTTGCGCCGGGTTAAGATGGTTATGCCGGCTTGTTTCATGCGCTCCTCGATATGGCACTGTTCCAGCGTATATCGGGTCCAGTCGGCGACGACACTCTCGGGTGTGACAATCGTTACGGCATAGCCGGCGGCGCTCAGTAATTCCGCGATTACACTGCCAAAATAATAGTGATCATCATCAAAGATGACGACAGGACCCATGGCTGGTCGCTTGCCGTCGATGATATCGTCGGGCGTCAAAACAGTGTTACGGCTCATGCCTTGAATCGGAGACCGATTGGCGCGACCGACACCGTCGTGTCGCCAGATTGCCCCGGTGGCGAGACACACGTGATCGGCACCAAACTCGAGCACTTGTCCAGCGTTCAACTCGCTTTCGAGAAATGTTTCAACATTGGCCATTGCCTGAATCTGCCCGAGGCGATAATCCCGCACCCGCGCCCAGGCGGCGAGGCCCGGCAGTTGGCTCTCACGTGTCACCCGGCCACCCAGTTCACCACGCGCTTCCGCCAGGGTTACCTGGTACCCCCGTTTACCCAATTGGTGGGCGGCTTCCATGCCAGCCGGGCCGGAGCCCACCACCAGGATATGGGATTCTGATGCTTTTTCAGCGATCTGCTCCGGGTGCCACCCTTTGCGCCATTCTTCACTCATGGTCGGGTTTTGCGTACAACGGATCGGGGCCGAGAGCAAGTCCCACGCCACGCATATATTACAGCCTATACACTCGCGGATATCCTCCGGCCGGCCTTCCTCAATTTTTCGCGGTAAAAAAGGATCGGCAATCGACGGCCGTGCGGCACCAATCAGATCAACGATGCCGCGGCGAATGGCTGATACCATGGCGTCTGGCGAAGTGTAACGCCCGACAGTAGAAACCGGTTTGCTGGTTACCTGCTTGACAAAGCGCACGTACTCTTCCTGATATCCTTCCGGCGCAAACCGTGAGGTCATGGAATCGTTGGCCCAGTCGCTTACGTTTACGTCCCACATATCCGGCAGTTCGGCCAGCATTTCAAGCGCCTCGCGGCCTTCACTTTCCCATTCCAGTCCTTCGCTGCCCATCATTTCATCGACTGCAAAACGAGCGATGACGCCCATGGTATCGCCCACGGCGTCCTTTGTTTCTTCCAGCAGTTCGCGATACAGGCGCAAGCGATTTTCCAACGAGCCACCGTACTCATCGGTGCGCTG
>QNFD01000425.1 GCA_003645435.1 Gammaproteobacteria bacterium
ACCACCGCCGGGTGTGATGTAGCGAGATTGATTTCCTGGTTCACCTGTAAACTGAGTTTGTCGAAATTGGCAGAACCCAGGCAGGCCCAACCATCGTAAACGGCTGCCTTGACATGCGTCATTCCCGGGTAACTGTAAACACGAATACCATTTCGCAGCATGCTATTAATTGCTTTTTGATTGCTCAGATTGAGGATGGCACTATCTCCGTTTGCAGATAGAATTACGCGCACATCCACTCCACGCCGACGCGCCATGGCGAGTTCGAACAGAATCTTGTCGTCGGAAAAATAAGTGTTTTCTATGTATATATACTGCCGAGCACGTCGAATAGCGGCGACTTGTACGCGATATAATTCTGAATCGTGAATTGAAGTCTTCAGTATTCGTATGGGATAAGCGCCACCCGAATCTTCAGCCGTATCAGCGATTAAAGCTTGAGCTAACCAGGCATAGTCACCGAAAATACCTGCTTTTGCCCAGGCCAGATCAAACTCGTATTGCAACCGTTTCACAATAGGTCCTTCGACCTCCATCATCAGATCATGCCAGTCATAACGATACTCTCGACCTATGTTCATACCACCGACAAATGCCAGATCCTGATCAACGATGGTGATCTTGACGTGATCCCCGGTGAACCAGGGATTGGACTGCTTTCTGAATTTGACTTTACTGGCATAAGTTAAATAACTTGAAATTGAAGACGGCAGGATCACATCATCTGGCATGCTATGAGGATCGAGCCTGGTTGCGAATACGTCAGCCAGACCATCGACGAGTACTTTTACTTCGACTCCGATAGATTTCTTACGCAACAAATCGGCTACTTGCAGAGCCACGTCATCGTTATCGAATATATAGGTACGGATATCGATGGATTGATCGGCAGCCTCAAATACCGTGTTAAGGCGATTAAAGTACTCTTCGCCGTCGATATGAAAATTAATCTCCCCGCTGGATGGTTTTCTGACAGCTAATTCATCGAGTTCCAGTTCCCAGGCCTCGAGATCCATTGGTTTTGAATTCGACAGCTCCGGAATCGGTTTGCGTTCCAGGAGGGGAAAACGTACTTTGGCGATAAAGGTTCTTTCAAGGAAACTTCCGGCCGACTTGATTGTCAGCCCATAAAACGCTTTTAGCGTTGAAGCAGGACGAACTATTGGGTCTACCCAAATGGTTTTTACCGCCAGGCTCACGCCACTTTCCACACTTTTAGATCTGCGGGTTGAGTTGTCTACCTGGTCGGGCTCGATAAAAGAATTCTGAAAATGTGAACCGGTTTGACCCTGAATATCTGGTGAGACGTTTCTGCCGGCAGGAGCATATGATGCACAACCTGTGATCAAATTACTCAAGATCACAAACATCATGTAACTGAAGCTTCTAAATGAAATATTGTTAATCAACATATCATCTCCTCCATCTTCATTGTTCGAGGCCCTGATAAATGTTCGATCCGGCCTGCGACTAATAATTATCCGATGGAGGTTGTGCCTGAAAGTTTTTATTTGCAACTTACATCAATAAAGTATCAATATAATATACTTTTGGTTTTGAATTACAGTACTCGATCGGTGAAAACGACAGGTTGATGGTTGGCCAACAAATTTTCTGCCGACTGGAGATTGAGGTCTAACCCGGTATTGTTCGGGTCGGCTTCAGGGAATGGAGTCGCGTTAAGTGGCAGTAGTTATACTTTGCCGGAGGGTTTCTTAATCGATATAACGCGATGACGCAGGTCTCATAAGATCGCAATTAGCGTCAGGCCGTCCTTATCCAGGTGTCAAACAGGCGACAGGGTTTCTATCAGTACTGTTCAACCGGGCTTTTAATCATTAAAAACCCAGGTTTGCCCCTAGTCCAGACTGAGCAGTTTTTTGATGAAGGAATTTTGAGGCCGCGCCGTCCGTTGCTGATTCTCGATGAATTCACCTACCAGTTCTTTAGCTAAATAATCCAATGGTTGGGCAATATCCGTTTTCCGTCTCCTGCGCTCGGAACTCTCAGTAACCTCGATTTCTTCAACTCCTCTAATTGTTGTGTCAATGGTCATGGTAATGTCGTATCAGATGGCTATCAAAATAATTTGCTAGCGGTGCTTTTTATGTGTTCTGAATCACACCTGACCCTTTTTACCCTATTTGAGGTATATCTGTAAAGAAAGGTGTTGTAGGAATTATCTTCCTGGCGGCGCTCATGCAATATCGAATTTAGCATTTACCTGCGAGAAATAAGGCGCCAATCGCAAGTAAGGCCGAAAGAGGTCTCTGTGCTCATGGGAGTAGTAGTAGCAAGGCTATTGCCAGGATTGACAGCACCGAGCTGGTGCATTTTAAGCAGCAAATATTGACTTATGAATTGATCGGAGGTTCCTTAGGTAAAAATTGTGAGTAATAAACGGCGTCCTTGCCGAAGAAGATGCATACATGCAAGTAGCTCGTGATCAATACTATACCCAGTACTCCTTGCCCTTTGGTTTCCTGGATATCATCGACACCTGCGATTCTGCGTATTCAAGGCCCTCGTAGTAAGCGATTTCCTGGATAAATCGATGGGCGGTCTCGCCAAGATCTTCCAGGTTAAATCGGTTGCGGCGCATCAAGGTCATGTATGTTGCCTTGTGAAAGGTTTTGTTCATTTGCGTCAAAATTGTTAGCGCCTCGAGTGCCAGGTCGATGTCGTCATCGGTGTACTTGTCAGCCATATCACAAACTAATAAAAAAGTACGCAGCCGCTTGTCTCTGTTACAAAACCCGATACCTGGCATGTGACAGTTTAGCTCGCATGCTATTTCAACCGCGGTCTTTTCAGTCATCGTCGCTTCCCGTTAATTTGCTTCTACCTGGAGCTAATATAATTCTCCTGATCCAGCTTTAAATCCCCTGGCACACGATTGGCGCGTAGGGACAGGAGATTGGCGGGAAAAGACGTTTTTACAGACGCATAGGTCGTACAACAACGATCAACGGATCAACGGGGTCAGGTCTTGAATCTTGAATTTGACCATGCGCTCGGACAAAATTGCCGCTACGCAGTAATGTTAAGTGTTTCAGCTGGCTCGTTTTTTGCCGATCATCGCAATATTCA
>QNFD01000426.1 GCA_003645435.1 Gammaproteobacteria bacterium
AAAACGTCCGGTCCAGCCAATTGTCGGTGCGAGGGCGATGGCCGCGCGAAGTTTTTGCGAGGGATCGGTGGCAGTATAGACAATCGTGTAAACGCGTTCTGCCCACTGCGCGATCTCGGGGTGGGATGGTTGACGAAATCCGAGCGACTGGTACATGCTATAAGTTACCTGCGCACCATATTCGCTAGTGGGAAAGTCCGGGTACAACACCAGTAACTGTTCAACCTCGGCGATCCAGTAATCGAGTAAGGTGAGATCGTCAAGTTCGAAAAGTATCGTATCCATGATGCCGGCACAGGTACTCAAAATGCCTTCAAGGTCTGGATTACCCTGTTCGCGAAATATGCGATAAGCCTGTTCGTAAAGCCGCCGGCTCTCTCGCAGGGTGAATACAGACTTACAGGAGGCCAGCCAATAAATCAGCCAGGGATCCTGCTCCAACATCTCCCTGGGCAATTCCTCAAGCCATTGTTCCAGCGTTTCCCCGCGGCCCTGTTCCAGCATGGTCGCCGCATGCTCCCGAATCAGTCGTGCCAACTCCCCCCATTCGCTATTTTTGATACATAATTGAGTAGCATCTTCGAAATTACCGGTCTGCTCTAATAATGCCGCCGCACGGCTTTCCAGCAACAGACGGTCTTTCCTGGGAAGAATTTCCTGTGCCCGGTTTAGCAGAAAGTCACGCAGCAAGGGATGGTACTGGTAGACAGTTTCACCGTTTCCACGATTAGCGCTGATCAGGTAATCGTGGCTATTCAGAAAATCGAGCGTGGCTTCAGCATCCTCGTAGTCAGTCAATTGGACGGCCATCGTCGCGGTAACCTGGGGCAGAATTGCGGTGCGCAGCAGGAAATCCTGGTGGTTGTCGGCAAGCGTTCGAAATATTTCACCCGCCAGGTAGTCGAATACCAGATGCGGGGTAAATGTTTCTGGAATCTCTACCGGCGTGCCTTCCCGCCGCATCGCTTCCAGCATTAGCACCAGTCCTGCTGGCCATCCCTGTGTCCTCTCGTAGAGCTGTTGCTTGTCGGCTTCGGCAAATTCATAGTCGCGCAGCTCAATGATGGCATCCGACTCTTCACGGGTTAGTTGAAGTTCATTCCAGCCCAGCAACATCATTTTACTGTTCGCCATAAATTTAGCAGTGAAGGCGGGTGGGTCGGTGCGACTGATAAAAATCACGCAACCGTGATCTGGGACTTCTTCAAGCGCAGCCTGCATCACCTCGTGTAATCGTGACTGTGGACCGACCTCATGGTAGTTGTCGAACACCATTGCAAACGGTGACTCAAGGCAACTGAAAATTTCACGAAAATAACTCCGGCTGAATACCGCCAGGTCACTCAGATATTGTGGTGTGAAGGTGGGTAGATGAAAGGATGAGTCGCGTTTCGGGGTCGCCACCGCCTGTTGCAAATAGTGAAAGCAGGTGGCAACGTCAGTATCGCCCTGGTCGAGTTGGTACCAGATCGAATCTTTGGTGAAGGTTTCTATATACTGGGCCACGAGGGTGGTTTTACCTGCACCCGGTGGGCCGGTTACCCAGACAACCGAGTTTTCACGGCCTTTATCCAACAACATGTGCAGACGGTTCCGTGACACCAGGTCCGGAAGATGGGGCCGGCTGAATTTGGCAAGTCTTGGGGTTGTTCGTTGCATTTGTTATCTACAATCCCTGAATTCTTGCTTTATTCTAACCGAATCAGCGGGGTTATGAAGACAAATCAGGCTTTTCGCCATGTGGGAGGTTATGCCACGTTGCTGACCAAATGATTCGCGTCGTTGCCGGACTCTATGGTTGGCCGACCTGCATGAATCAACTCGGGGCTAAATAGATTAATCGTGTTGGATGGGCGGGAACCAGATAGTAATAGAGTTGAACTGGAAACCTCCAGAAATCCACGATTACCGGCACGCACAGGGCAACTAAATTTATCAAGATCATCATATGCGATCCGCTTTAATTTAAGCGCGCTAACATTTGATCTCTGCTGCTTGCGGAAATCATTGCTGGCTGTCGGTTGTTCGCAAAATGCCCAGTCCCAGATCTGACTAAAGTTTGAATCCAGGCCATGTCGATAAACCTGGAAGAGTACTATGGCCACCTTTCGGCTATCAATTTGCTCGGCCTTGTATCCGCGGTCCAGCAGAACATACCGTAATGATGGAATAGTGATGTCCCTGTTGCTAAATCCCCGGTCAATTTCGGCCGGCGTTAGTACATTAGTCACCTGTCCGGGCCAAACGATACCAGCCGGCGCTTTACCCTGAAGCAGCTTGCTATCGATATTATCCGTATTTGCGCAGCCATTCACCGCGATGATGAAATTGATAGTCGGTAATGGCCTGTACCATGTTGCCGAATAGCCGTTCGAATTATTAGTATTATTCATAATCTTTCCCCTAAAGCCCCGGCTGGATTGACTTTGGCCATTTCTATCAAACCTAAAGTCTTTCAGCACTTATTCAGATTGAACTGATATCGTCGATATTAAGGCACAGGGTGTTACAGCTAACTTATAACTGACTTACAGTTGACTTACAGATGACTTACAACTCACTTACAGTTTGCTTTTTCCAGGTGGTTTGTTGGCCGTAAATTATTTCAGGCAGAGAAAGTTTTTTGATTTCGGCTGGTGATTTTGTAACCAAATTGTAAGCCGGCTGTATGCTGTTTGTAGGCATCGCAGTACTAGTATTTGGGCATCGTCACTGTCCGGGGTACTGAAATGTTACAGCAAATAGTAGACTTTAGATCATCAGCAAAGAGCACAGCTTTTATATTATTAATGCTGATAAACAACCTGCTCACCGGCTGCGGTTCATTTGCTCCAATTGTTGAACCCCTGGCTTTATTAGAAGCACGGGCGCAACCCGAATTCGCAATCGATTCGCCCATTGATGATAGATTCGAAAAGCAGAGGGGTAATGCCGATGCCATCCAGCTATCTCGTCGAATGGCTACCGCGACTAACGGAATCACCCTGCTTGCTGATATGGTAATAGTTGATCCAGTTACCCGGCCAATCTCGACAACGAGTGCCCTTGCCTCGTTGACTTTAAAATCTGTCGGCGGATT
>QNFD01000427.1 GCA_003645435.1 Gammaproteobacteria bacterium
CTTGAGTTCCTCGGCTTCGGGTTTGACGAACTTTATCCCTTCTGCTCTCAATGCCTTATTAGCCTGGATGTTGTCGGCCCGATTCAGAGTATCGAGCGTTTTAAACACATCACCAATCGCCGTTCGTACAATCAATTGGTCTTCTGGACTGATCTTGTCGAAGGCTTTTTTCTGTATCGCCAATAGTCCAACCAGGTAAATGATTGGTGTGTCGGTCAGGTACGAGGTGCTGGTGTGCCACTGGAACGCGATAGCCGCGGTGGAAGTGACCGACACAGTTTCGATCAGGCCGGTTTGCAAGCCGGTGAAAACGTCTGAAATCGGCAACGAAATGGGTGATATTCCAAGCGTCTTATAGGTTTCCAGTACGACTATGTCGCCTTCTGGAATCCAAACCTTGCTGGCACGAATCGATTCCAGTTTAACCATCGGCTCTCTGGACATAATCTTCGCAAATCCACCCTCGGCTATGCCGAGTAACACGAATCCATTCTTTTCCATATTCTGCTTTAATGTCTCATCCAGCTTCGAACGTACATAGTCAACTTCATCGAGTGAATTAAATAGCATGGGCAGGCTGAGCACTTGAATATCGGGGTAGAAGTGCGCGAGACCACCCGAGGTAAAGGCGCCACCCTGTAATTGACCCACCTTGATTTTGCGGTGAACGCTTGCATCGTTGCCCATCACACCGCCCGGGTAGTATTTTATCTTGACGCGGCCTTCTGTTTTTTCCTTGATGATATCGGCACCTTTTTTCATCTGCTTCAACCATGTTGTGCCTGCAGGTGCAAAGGTTGCGATTTTAAAAGTTTTGGCAAGACTCTGAGCGCTGAATACACTAAGCAGCAGGGCGATCAGGCAAAATTTAAAGCTCTGTTTCATTTTCCATCCTGGGTTTAACAAGTCGATCACTTTAGTAGTTCACTATGATTAAGAGTAAAAAGATAAGGGTAAAATATTCAAATCCATGTGTATAGGACATTGGCACTGGCGGCAAATGCAAAACAGGTCCGGTTCAGCCGCGGCATTTTAGAAAAAATCAGTCGACTCTTCCAGTAATACAGCAGCTCGTTGTTTTGCCAGGGTATTGATCAGCGTAAATCCGGGTTCGTTAGCGGGTTGATCGAGCACGGTCTGTAACAATTCATCATGCAGTTCCTGGTCGAAAACCATGCGTGCGTAGCTTTCTGCCATTAACACGTAAATCATCAGGTTTTTACCGTCCGAAATTTCTATTGCGCGTTCGAAATGAGCACGCCCCTTTTCTGGTTTGCCGCCGAAACTCGGGGGTAGCTTGGTGCCCAGCACGCCGAGAAAAATATGCGCGCCGCCATTGTCGAAATTTTCGTCGAGTTCGACGCAGCGCTCAAACAGTACTGTTAACTGCGGCAGTTTCGCAATCGCACTCCAGTCTTCGGCATTGGCCTGAATCCAACTGGCGAGTGCACTCGCGTATCCATAAATAAACGGCAAATCTTTGCTGCTGGTATTACCCAGTGCTTCCTTAAATATATCCAGTTTTTCGGAAAGCACCATACAGAAATCCGGCATTTCAATACAGAGTGCCGTTCTGGAGTAGTTTAGAGATTTATCTGCGAGGCGTTTCGCGCGTTCTTCATCTTCGATAAATGCGCTGGTGTAGGAAAAATAAAGCTTCGAACCCGCCAATAACAAATCGGTATTCTCGGGATCACCTTCGATCAATCCGTCGATCATGATCAAATAGGCCGGGGCGCCCTCGCGCACGGTCTCGAGATCGTTTTGATTTAGCATTGCCGTGGTCAAATTATCGGCCATTCGAGCGGTCGCCGAGCTGATCATACTTGCACATCCGGCCAGCAATAAGATTGCTGCTAAACTGATTGCTGTTCTTATCATCCTGTCGTTATTTCAGATTGATTTAGTGTTTCGTGAAGCGAATTGTAATCGCTATTGACGGGTTTTCCTAATAAGCACATTTACACCAGAAATATTATCTAAGATACTATTTTGGCAAGATCCAGGGTGATTAGTTTCATCTCCAATTGGCTAGGCCTCGGCACGGGCTTTCCATATCTCCCAGGCAAATTTTGCCCTGACGCCGAGATCAAGAAACGGGCGGGGCGGTACACTATTCGGTGTGCCCAGGCTTTGCATATCAGCTATCAGTTCGTTATCTTGATTGCAGGCCATATCGGCAGCGAGCAGGCCGCCAATAGTGCCCTTGGTGACACCCACTGCATTTTGGCAAACCGAGGTATACACATTCGGTGCGATTTGCCCGAAGCCTGGCGAACCGTTTTGTGACAAACAGATATACCCGGTCCAGGTAAAATCCATGCCTACATCGGGCAACATCGGGAAGCGCTGGTCGAGCAATTTTTTGTGGGAAAGCTTGATGCGAGCACGATAAGCTTCTGACTCACGCATGCCGGGATTGAAGTAGATATTTTGACGAATCAACCTGTTGCAGAAAAAATACAGAAGTGTATATTCAAACATACATAACTGTATGGAGTTAATTTATGGATAGCCAGGCACTACTGAAAACGGTAGCTGACAAGGGTCTTGTTACAGCCGAACGTAACCAGTTGCGACGTTTCGACTGGCTCCTCGTGGCGCTTGAGCTATTCATCACCGAGGGTATTGATGCGGTACGCATCACCCGTCTGGCTAACGAATTGGGTGTCACCCGCGGTAGTTTCTACTGGCATTTTACTAATCGCGATGACCTGATCGATAGCCTGGTTGCTTACTGGCGCGATAAGAATACGAGTGTCATCGTCGAAGCGGTAAGCAGTGCCACCAGTTTGAGTGATGGCATATTCAATTTTTTCGACACCTGTGTGGATAGCAATCAATTCGACCCGCGCCTGGACCTCGCGATTCGTGAATGGGCAAGACGCTCGGAGGATATACGTCAGCAGATTGACCTTGCGGACGAGACACGACTGAAGGCAATTACCAGTTTGTTTAGTCGGTATGCTTATCCGATGCCCGAAGCGTTTATTCGGGCCCGCGTAATTTACTTTGCGCAAATCGGATTTTATGCGCTGGATGTCAGGGAATCGCTCTCTACCAGGCTCAGTTA
>QNFD01000428.1 GCA_003645435.1 Gammaproteobacteria bacterium
TCAGAGATGAATTCCAGGAGCCTTTTCTTACTCGAGATATCTGTATTAATGAAGATACGTTCTGGAGACAAAAGTGCTGAGATTGTCATAAAATGAAAAGCTTTGGAATCCGGTTGCCTTGAATATGCGCGAATCTTATCCCAATCCTTCGAGTATGCAAGTTCTATTAACTCGACAACATATATAGTCGCCGGGCTAACAAAAAAGGCGGAGTATTTATTACTCCGCCCTTGCAATTATGCCTCTTCGGGAATTTCTCCCTTGACGCGATGATTTTTTAATTTTTCTTTATGTTTTTTACCCTGTCGGTCAAGTTTATCTACGAGTCCGTCAATGGCTGCATACATATCCTCCTGTACGCTATCGGCATGTAAACTGGTGCCGCTGACATGTAATGTGGCCTCGGCCTTGTGTCGCAGCTTTTCAACAGTTAAGACAACATGTATGTCCAGCGCCTGATCAAAATGTCGATCCAGCTTGTCAATTTTTTCATTGACGTAATTTCGCATTGAATCCGTAATTTCTACATGGTGACCGCTCAGACTTATTTGCATCAGTAACCTCCTTCGGTTGCTTGACTCGCATTGCTGCGAGTCGTTAGTGTCTCAGAAGAGACGTTTTCGTTCATTAGATGGTGGAATATGCATCGCCTCTCGATATTTGGCTATCGTTCTTCGTGCTACCTTTATACCCTGATCACCCAACAAAAGAGTAATTTTATTATCGCTTAAGGGCTTGTTGGGGGATTCGGCGGCAACTAATTTTTTGATAATCGCTCTTATCGCCGTGGAAGAACATTCGCCTCCGTCCGAGGTGCTAACATGACTGGAAAAAAAATACTTGAATTCCAGTATACCACGCGGTGTATGCATATACTTTTGCGTGGTTACACGCGATACGGTCGATTCGTGCATTTCGAGTAAATCTGCGATATCACGAAGTACCATCGGTTGCATCGCCTCTTCCCCGTATTCAAGAAAAGCCTGCTGGCGTTCGATGATAGCGCGCGCCACGCGAATTAAGGTGTCATTTCGGCTTTGTAAACTCTTGATAAACCAGCGCGCCTCCTGCAAATGGTCTTTCAGGTAGGTATTTTGCTCACTTTTGTCACTGCGTTTAATGAGGTCGGCGTAACCCGTATTAACCTTTAACTTAGGTGCATTTTCCGGATTAATGCTGACCTGCCACCTACCCGCCTGTTTGCCGACGAAAACGTCGGGAATAATATACTCGGCGTGATTTTCACTTACCATATGTCCTGGATGCGGATTACTGGTCTGTATCAGTTTGATTATTTCAGCCAGTTCGTCATCCTTGACTCGTAGGCGCCTTTTCAGAAAAGCAAAATCGTTGCTCGCCAGTTGCTCAAGATATTTGTCTACCAGGGTCAGTGCTTTACTGAGATGAGGGGTTTCGGTATCGAGTTGACTCAGTTGTATTGTCATGCATTCAGACGGTGAGCTGGCAGCGACGCCGACAGGATCGAAGTGTTGAATTAAATGTAGTACTGCCATCACCTCGTCAAATTCAATCTCTTCGAGTTGTGTCTCTAAACCGGCAAAGATATCTTCAAGGCTCTGGGTCAAATAACCGCTATCATCGATCGAATCGATAATCGCAAGTCCGACCTGGTGGTCGGTGTCGGTGAGGTGGGCGGCATTGAGTTGCCAAAGCAGGTGCTCGTTGAGGACATCTACGGCGGGTGCCTGGTTCTCAAACATATCCCTGTTATCGTCGCGGTTAGATTGCGACTGGGTCGGTGATACTGGAATATTGTCGTAGACATCATCCCAGCGACTGTCGATCTCGAGGTCTTCCGGCAGGGTCTGATTGGCGCGATTCTCGTTGACCGCATCGGCGCTGGTCTTGATATTGGTGGCGTCCTCGTCATCTCCATTGATGCCGCTAGCGTCCAGATCCAATACGGTTATTTCGCCCAGATTATCTTCCTGCTCCAGCAAGGGATTGCTATCGAGGGTTTCCTGGATTTCTGTCTGCAACTCCAATGAAGACATTTGCAACAGCTTGATTGCCTGCTGCAATTGCGGGGTCATCGTAAGGCTTTGGCCTATTCGCAGTTGTAGACTTTGCTTCATAGGCGAGGCTGATCCTGATATGAGATTATGTTCTGATTTTCGTTGTCTCCCATGGATACAGTTATAGCTTAAAATCCTCCCCCAAGTAAATCTTTCTGACGGTTTTATTCTCTAAAATTTGCGCAGGTTTACCCTCGGCGAGTATGTTGCCTTCGCCCATGACATAGGCCCGGTGGCAGATACCCAGGGTTTCACGCACATTATGATCGGTAATGAGGACGCCGATATTGCGATCGGCGAGTTGCTGAATGATGCCCTGAATATCGATTACCGAGATGGGGTCCACTCCGGCAAAAGGTTCATCGAGCAATATAAAACGGGGTTCATTGGCCAATGCCCTTGCTATTTCTACTCGGCGCCGCTCGCCGCCGGAAAGTGAAATACCAATGTTTTCGCGGATATGGGTGATTTGAAAATCTTCCAGCAGGCGCTCGAGCTTATCCTGTTTTTGTTGACGCGTCAGATCCTTACGCAATTGTAATACAGCCATGATATTGTCCTCTACCGACAGGCTGCGAAATACCGAGGCTTCCTGGGGCAGATAGCCTATGCCCTGACGCGCACGCTGGTGTATCGGCAGGTGATCTATAGCCTTGCCATTAAGGGTAATGGTTCCGCGGTCGTTGGCGACGAGGCCGACGATCATGTAAAAGCAGGTGGTTTTACCGGCGCCGTTGGGACCGAGTAAACCAACGATGTCGCCGCTTTCGATATGCAGGGATACCGATGCCACTACTTCACGTTTACCGTAGGATTTGGCCAGGTCGGTCGCTTCGAGGCGGTTTCCCTGATTAGTTACTGGGGCAGAGTCTTGCAAGGCCGGTTATTCTTGTTTGGGTTGAATCAGCATTCGCACCCGACTATCAGAATCGGTACCGCCGGCCTGTATGTCGCCGGTATTGGTATCGACCTGAATCTTTTTACTTTTTATGGTGTCGCCGACCTGGGTGAACTGGGCATTACCAATTGAAATCAA
>QNFD01000429.1 GCA_003645435.1 Gammaproteobacteria bacterium
ACTATAGCCGGTGAAGTAATGAATGCCCCTGGCCGGGTTCGTAAGTGAAGTCGGCTCACCATAGACCGCCAGACTCCGCCCCCTGGACTGCGTCGCATCAGTGACTTGAGGTGCACTACTGGCAATCCAGTCATCATCTTCTGTATCGCGAAAAGCGCCACCGTTACCATACAGCGTGGTCTCAGAATCTTGCTCAACGCTCCAAGAAAATCGACTCAGATTTTCCGATGCATCGAGTATGGCCACCCAATACGACCCTGAAGAGAGCGTAAAGAGGTCGTTATTAATGATTGAAAATTTGTATTTTTTGTCAACACCGTCAATCGTGCCCAAATCCTCAACTTCGGCATTGACGAAGATATCAATAAAGGCCTGATCGGCCGGTAACCCCATTACATCCCTGAAGACCCGGATATTGAAAAGTTTCTTGCCCCCGGTGATGCCGTATTCCACGCCGTTGAAATGGATGCCGGACCAGCGGAGCCGCCTGACGATAGTTCTCTCCGTTAGGACGATACGGGTCGCCTCATGACTCTCGTCGATGTGGCTGATGGCTGAAACGAAGGGCCCATTTCGTAAATGATTGAGCTGAGAGTTGACGTTGATACTTTTCGGGTGCTGGCCTGTCTCCCGATCCAAAGCTGCGCTT
Organism: Gammaproteobacteria bacterium; assembly: GCA_003645435.1. The sequence continues at coordinate 650 of QNFD01000429.1, forward strand.
TCAATTGCCGCTGGAAAACTTCCACCGCCATCTTCCGAACCACTGTCGCTGCCTCCGGTAGTGCCGCCACCTCCACCACCGCCGGAACCGAGTATCAGCAGCGTGCCGATGACTGTAATCAGAATCATCGCTACCGATTGCAGCCACGAAATGCGTGGTGAATGAAAACTGCCCATCCTATTCCCCTCCCGCGTGTTTGACGGGCCGTATACGGCCTTCTATTCTTTTTTCATTTGCCCGAGCCGAATTCGCTACGGCCGATGCCTGTTAATTTAGCACAACAAAATTATGCCGGTATAGACTGAATTTAACTAAGTGATTATGTGTGCTCAGAGAATATCCGTCGCTCTCGGACATCCATGACCTCCGCGACGATGGCACATCCATGTGCGACAGCAGACCTCTTGGCTGTGATGCATGAAATGGCAGCTTCCTGGCGGGAAACAGTCATTCAGCAGAATTTAACGTAATAATCCCCCAAATGACCGCTTCCGAGGGAACTGGAGACTCTCAGATTAGCGGGATTTTGCCTGCGTCGACGGTAGAGAACGGCTGCGGTTTCAACCGGTCAATGCAACACCTAATCTATAGCTATAGAACTTAGGTGTTGCTTATAAAGTACCGACAAATACAGGTAGCTATACTTATTTTTTCCGCTTGAAGAATCCACCGAGTTTTTTCAGTACATCCTTGGTTGTTTCGACATCCTTGAGTACCTGCTCCACGGTGATCTCTTTCGGTCGTGCCCGATCATCCTGAATCTTCCGGTAAGCAATAAGGCGCTGCCGGCAACGCTCCGAGCCTGTTGCGGCCGTTAGGTCCGAGAACTCATCGTCACCAATGGATTTTGACCCATCACCCAAACCAAGCACATTGCCTAGCATCGCCTTTGTATCAAAACGGCTGCTCGGTGACATGAGCGTGCCGCGAACCTTAAACGGCGGCAACACATTCTGGGTTTTAGCGCGTGCGGCCAGCCAATCGAAATCCAGGTGCAGCGATTCATCACGCAGGTCAATCCGACCATCGCCAAACAACGTTATATTGCGAGCATCAACAACAAAACTTTCTGCTTCAGCAACGCCATTCGTGATCCTGAAATCGGTCACCATGCAATGCAGTTCGATCGGTTCGGTAGTGCCACGCTTCGGCACAGTTTTTGTCAGGATTGCAGTAACCTCGGCAAACATCCGCTGCATCCATTGGCTGCTGGCCTGAGCAGCGCCAAGTTCGGTTGTCAAAGAACCGTTCAGCGATGCCATGATGTCACGCACCGACGCGCCATTCCCGGTCACATCAATCACCATGTCGAATGGACCACCCACCAGCATAGTTTTGCTGTCATCCTCAACGAGGTCACCAACACTGGGATGGTGAATATTGAGCATTGTGGCTACAGCAGCAGCTTCTTGTACAACTTCAAGCCCGACACGGCCATCAATCGTTGCACCCATGACAGAAAATTTCAGCGGTAAGATCGAAACTCTTTTATTGGCCGCATGCAGGCCGATATCAAGATTTGTTAGCGTTGTTTCCGGGTCTACAATCAGCTCGTCTATTTTAAGCTTTACGACGGCGTCGATCGTATCCAGTGCATCGAGGCTGTCTAGCGGTAAAGGATCATCCGGAAACATTCTTTCGTTTGAGTCATCCGACACTTGACCCGATCCGATTGCATCAGCAGATGACGATTCAACGGCTTCATCGGCTGGCAACAAACGTGTCAGGTCAATTTTCTCTGAATGAAGAGTTGCCTCAAGCAGCAGCGGCTCCGCACCAATGTCAGCCTTCAGATTACCGTCGATTTGCATGCCTGCGATATCAATCGACAGGTCTGTTACATTAATTTTCTCAGCCGTCCCGGCAATGTTTGCCAGCATCGAAAACGCACCCAGATCAGGCAATTCTGTATCCGCCAACGTCGATAATGCAGCCAGCGAGTCACCTTTCACCTCAACTGCAACATCGACACCCGTTACCGCAATAGCATCCGAGATACTTCCGCTCACTCCGATCTGTGCCCCAGCAGCCTCAAGGCTGACTGCCAGATTCGACAATGCGATAGCATCGGCATTGCCGGCGACAGTCACGCTAATTTGGTATTCACCAAGGCCGGTGACCGGAGCAGTCGCAAGTTCAGTCAACCTGCTCAGCGAATCCCCTGATACCTGCACAGTCATATCGATACCATCTGCTTCCAGGGGCCTGGCTACAGCACCCTTGATCATCACCGTGGCGCCAGCCGCATTTAATGTCACATCGAGGCCCAGCGGCTCCCCAGCCAGAACACCAGCAATACCATCAATCTCACCGGCCAGCTCGAATGATTCCGCATCATGAGAGGCGACGAGGTCAACAAACAGAGGCGCAGTCGGTGAGTCCATTTTCGCCATCAGCTGTTCAATACCGAAGCGTTGCGAAGT
>QNFD01000430.1 GCA_003645435.1 Gammaproteobacteria bacterium
AGACGATATCGTGCGCTTCGACGACCTGTACGGACGCAGTGACCAGTAACCCCCGGGCTCAGGCGCCGGGAATACAGCAAGACGGGGAGATCAAGCGAGCCAGATAGCTGCGAGGTATGTATCGCAGTAGTTAATGAAATTTCTAAGTAAGCTTCGTAACTTGTTATTTGTAAACAAGACTCTTATAATTTCGAAGCCCGGGACAGACCGCCATTGAGATGATTGAGGCCGAATGCATCATAGAATTTCCAGTTCTTCGGATTATCCCAAATCATTGACATCAATCAACGTTCATTTCTGGTTCGGGGTTTAGACGGTCATGAGCATCGGCATTGAATGGAGAGTAGGTGCCTTGTTCGTCACTCTCCATGCTTTCGAACGTTACAATACACCGGCAACGAATCGTTGCAGCACCACCTTCCTCCAATTCATTATTTACGGTTTACTGTATTGCCTGGCGATGGCGCTGATCTATCTGTTCCTCGCGGCAGTACTGGATAGCTCGCCCGAAACCATACAAATTGTCAAGGATTTTCTCAATATATCGGGTCAGGGCAGTGTTTTCGACGGAATAGATTTTGTCAACCAGAGCAAACCTTTTATTTCCGCGCTGTTAGTTGTTACCGTTTTGCCAAACGCACCCGGGCTAAAGAACTTTGACAAGTGGTTGTTACAGGTTTTCTGGGATTTTGGCCGCATCCCCTACTTCGTCACTCAACAGGCCGAATCCCTGCGTCAGGCCGGTTATATTATCGATCCGGGCAAACGCAAGGCCCTCGAAGTTTACGCGAAAAAGTATGGTATCGATATTGATGCGCTCGCTTTGGACGAACGTGAAAAAGGCGATTTCAGCTGGGCGAAACTGGCATCACTGCAGCTCTCGCTTGATCGATGGAGACGTTCAGCCAATGGCCGAACCCGGCGCTTCATCAGCGACAATGAACGTGAGTATTCCCTGATAAAAAACATGGTTGACGATCTTTCTTACCAGTTTGCAAATAATCGTTCCTCCGGATCCCGGGCCGAAAGCTCGAATGCCTCGCAGGAAAAAGAAATTACCGCCACCTACAAACGCCTGACAGAATTTGTCGCCAGGATTTTACTTATTTCTGAACGTTATCAATCGGATCTCCAGAAACGTATCCGCGAACTGGGTTTTGGCGACCTGGATTTTCAGTCGCGCAGTCTGAGTGCAAACCAGATGGTTCTGATCCTGGCCAGTTTGTTCGCTTCATTTTTAGTGCTTTCGTTCCTGTTTAACCGGGTGCTTAGCGATTACCCCAGATCAATGTCAAGTGTCCTCAGCGAATCCTTGCTCATGATGATGACCTATGGCGCTGCGGTATCCTGTGCACTGATGATAAAAAGCAAGTCTGTATTTTCTTACAATGAATTAACATCACAGCGCCCGTGGCTGGGATACGTGCTGTCCGGCATGCTCGCAATTTGCACCTGGGCGATCGTTGCATGGAGTTATCGATACATCGAATTAATGCTGCGTACACCGGTAGGCGGCGGTGAGGCAACGATTGACGGACTGGTCTTGGAGGTACTCGAACATCTCGAATGGTCTTATCCCTATATGCTACAGTCCTTCGTGATCGCCGTGGGGTTATCACTTTTGGTAGACAGGCGAATTCCCTCCGATAAAAACCTTATCGTAAAAATGAAAATTGTGGATACGGTATTCCTGACGATATTAATGATGTTTATCTCTCTCGTCGTCTATCAATGGATGTTTGGAATTTTCCTTTTCGATGGTTTGCAGACTAAAGCTATCGAATATATTAAGCCCGATCAAGTCACCTGGGGGGCACAACTGTCTTTCACGCTGGAGCACGGAATTATCGGCGCGATCATCGGTTTCCTGGTCCCCAGCTGGTATCGCACAAACCAGTCCGGCGGTTCATATGATTCCGTCGCGCGAATGATTTCAATGAACAAGGAAGAGTTGAACAACGAGGCACGTAACCTGGAACCCGGGGCCCTGTTACAGGCTTTTACAGGCATTTCGCTGTGGGTCGGAGATTTTCAGAATCAGTTCAATCGTAATGAGCTCGAAGTTTTTGAAGTAACAATGACCCAGCTTTCCGGTTTAAACAGTGCGGATTTCTCTATCGAGGAAGCGCATAATTTTCTTTCCGCGAATCGAGGGGAAGTGACTGAAGAATTCCTGAAAGAGTCGCTGGACGCCATCAAAGATTTCAAAAAGATTCAGACTTTATGTTGCTGGTATGCACTTTCGATAGCCTATGCCGATCACATATATACCCCTCGGGAAGAGGAAAAAATTCTGCAAATATTTTCCCTGCTGCCATCGGTCGACGACTTATACAAGAACAACGCCAGAGATTTCGCCCGCAACTCAGCCGACAATCTCATCCCTCAAAAACAGACATATGCCTGAAGTATTGATGAGGTTTTTTTGAAGGGTTATTCAATATTACAAAATTCAACGATTTAGCACTCCCTTATTTCACGATATTTCTCAGTGCCAACCTGTGGTTCTCAACCGTCCATGTACACGCGATTAATAATCTTGGATTTACCGACCTACAAATACTAGTCACGTTTTCCTTGAGTAGCGTCCCAGGGCTATTGATAATTTTTTCGCCAAAGTTTCTCGGGCGCTACTCACCAAAAAATGTTGTCATCTGCTTAATTGTTATCGCTGCTATTTCACTGATTGTCGTAAGCCAGGTAAACCAGTGGTTCCTCATCACCCTGGCAATGCTCATGATCACCTCGGCTCAGATTGTAATCTATGCAATTGCCTGCGCCATATCCTGTGAGCAGGCCCGGGATCAGGTTAATGCACAGAATCGTCTGGCACGCCTGAGAAGTTTCGGGCCCCTGGCGGTTCTTTCGGCTAGTTCGATCATAATTATTGTACGCCCTGATTCCGCCAGTTCGATGTTCCCTGGCCTGAGTTACCCTGCCCTGTTTTTCTGCGTGGCCTGTCTGCTGCTGGCGTCTGCATTTTATATTTACAAATACTCGAACTGGCACAAGCCGACGGAGCGAGTGACCAACGTACATATTTCGAAAATCCTTTGGTCATACTACCT
>QNFD01000431.1 GCA_003645435.1 Gammaproteobacteria bacterium
AACCCAGTTTAATTTATGATCACCAGTGCCGAGTTAAGGGATAAATTCCTCAAGTATTTTGAAAGCCACGGGCATACCATCGTCGCGTCGAGTCCACTCGTGCCTGGTAATGATCCCACCCTGTTATTTACGAATGCCGGCATGGTGCAATTCAAGGATGTATTTCTCGGAACCGATAAAAGAAGCTATAGCACGGCAACTACCTCGCAACGCTGTGTTCGTGCCGGCGGTAAGCATAATGACCTGGAAAATGTCGGTTATACCGCAAGACACCACACCTTCTTCGAAATGTTGGGTAACTTTAGTTTTGGCGATTATTTTAAAAAGAAAGCGATATTTTACGCCTGGGATTTTTTAACCCAGACTATTGGGTTGCCGCCGGAAAAACTCTGGGTCACGGTTTACGCAGACGATGATGAAGCGGCAGATATCTGGTTAAACGATATAGGTGTCGATGCCGATCGATTTACCCGTATTGGCACATCGGATAATTTTTGGTCTATGGGCGATACCGGTCCCTGCGGACCCTGTAGTGAAATATTCTACGATCATGGAGAAGATATCGAAGGCGGGCCGCCTGGTACTCCGGAACAGGACGGTGACAGGTATATCGAGATCTGGAACCTGGTATTCATGCAATACAACCGTGATGAAGCGGGCGTAATGCATCCTTTACCAAAACCATCGGTCGATACCGGCATGGGCCTCGAACGTCTTGCCGCGATCATGCAGCATGTACATAACAACTATGATATTGACCTGTTTAAGCATTTGATCAGGACCGCGGCGGAATTAACCGATACCCGGGACCTGGAGAATAAATCACTGCGTGTGATTGCCGATCATATTCGTTCCTGTGCGTTTTTAATTGTCGATGGTGTTTTGCCTTCGAACGAAGGTCGCGGATATGTTTTACGCCGCATTATTCGCCGTGCCGCTCGTCACGGTCATCAACTGGGATGTAAGAAACCGTTTTTTTATCGTTTGGTGGCGTCGCTGGACGAGATAATGGGTGATGCCTATCCGGAGCTGCGCAAGCTCAAGGTTCATGTCGCCCGTGTTTTAGAAAAAGAAGAGCAGCGTTTTGCCGAAACCCTCGAACAGGGCATGCGTATTCTCGAGGAAAACATTGCCCAGATGGAAGGTAAAACGATTAGCGGCGAGGTAGTTTTCAAACTCTATGATACTTTTGGTTTTCCGGTCGACCTGACCGCCGATGTCGCGCGTGAGAGAGGTTTGGCGATAGACGAGGCCGGTTTTGAGCAACAGATGGGAATCCAGAAAACCCGCGCCCGCGCCTCCAGCCAGTTTGGTGTTGGCGGTGAGCAGTTTAACCTCGATGAACTCGAGTCTACACAGTTTAACGGCTACGACGAAAGTTGCGCGCAAACGCGAGTGATCTCGATAATACAAGACGGCGAATCCTGCGATGAGATCGAAAATCAGCAAGAAGCGATTGTAGTTCTGGAACAATCTCCGTTTTACGCAGAATCGGGCGGACAGGTGGGTGACATCGGCTTACTGACGAATGCTAACGCTGAGTTTCAGGTGCGAGATACGCAAAAACAAAACGATGTATTCATGCACGTCGGCAAAATTCAACGTGGCAAGCTGGCTGTGGGCGATACCGTAACTGCCCAGATCGATGAAGACTACCGGCGTGCGGTGATACTGAACCATTCAGCAACCCACTTAATGCACGCGGCCCTGCGTCAGGTTTTGGGTGATCACGTACAACAGAAAGGCTCCCTCGTCGATGCCGACAAATTGCGGTTTGATTTTTCCCATTACCAACCGTTAAGCCCCGATGAAATAGAACAGATCGAAATTCTGGTAAATGACCAGATTCGCATGAACCTGCCGACTAGTGCCGAATTGATGGATATGGATGCCGCCCGGGAGACCGGCGCGATGGCATTATTCGGTGAAAAATATGGTGAAACAGTACGCGTTTTACGAATAGGGTCTGATTCGGTCGAACTTTGCGGTGGCACCCATGTGCGCCTGGCCGGTGATATCGGCCTGTTTAAGATTACTATGGAAACCGGTATTGCCGCTGGAGTACGCCGGATTGAAGCGCTAACCGGAAAAGCGGCGATGTCTCGATTTATCGACAGTGAACACAGGCTGGAGGCTGCGGCCCAGGTAGTCAAATCCAGCCGTGATGATCTGCTGAGCAGAATCGAGCAACTGTATGCCAATAACCGGAACCTGGAAAAAGAACTGAGTACACTGAAGTCCAGGGCGGCAACCGAGGTCGGCGGTGATCTGGCGACGCAGGCTGTCGATGTGAAAGGGATTAAGGTTCTGGCAGCGAGTATCGACGGTGCCGATATCAAAACTCTGAGGGATACGGTAGATCAGTTGAAGAATAAATTGGGATCCGCGGCTATCGTGCTGGCAAGTAGTGATAAAGGCAAGGTATCGATAATCGCCGGGGTGACCAAAGCCGAGACCGATCGAATTCGTGCAGGCGATTTAGTCAATGTGGTGGCCGAACCCTGTGGCGGTCGCGGCGGCGGACGCGCCGACATGGCGCAGGCAGGGGGTAATGCGCCCGAAAAATTAACCGAGGCACTCGCATTGGTGGCCCCCTGGGTTGAAAGTCAGCTTTAGCACAGGGCTATCAATCAAATTAATTATACAAAAGAGCGGGTTTTTCCTATAATCCGCGCTCATTTTGACGCTCTCGGCACATGGCTTTACTGGTTCAAAAATATGGTGGTACCTCGGTAGGCTCGATTGAAAGAATCGAGGCGGTTGCCGATAAAGTGATTGCCTATAAGGAACAGGGCAACGATATGGTTATCGTGGTTTCTGCAATGAGCGGTGAAACTAATCGATTGCTAGGCCTGGCGCAGCAAATCAGTCCGAAAGCCAGGGGCCGAGAACTCGATGTATTGTTGACCACGGGTGAGCAGGTAACCATCGCATTACTCGCGATGGCACTCGAGGGTCGCGGCTATGCAGCCAAATCCTATACCGGTGGGCAGGTGAAAATTGTCACCGATAGCGTGCACAATAAAGCACGAATCAAATCGATAGACCATCAGAACATTCAACGCGA
>QNFD01000432.1 GCA_003645435.1 Gammaproteobacteria bacterium
CGCTGACCCCGATTCAGTTATCCGCCGAGCGCCTGCAGCGAAAACTGAGCGGTGAAGTAGCCGGGGACAAACGGTCCATGCTGGATCGTTACACGCGCACCATCGTCCAACAGGTAGAGGCGATGAAAACGATGGTAAATGCCTTCACCGAATATGCTCGCTCACCGTCTCAGAATTCAGCGGTATTAAATTTGAATGAATTGCTCGAAGATGTCACCGTGCTATATCATGAGAACTACACTGAAGTAACGATCAAGCTGGAACTGGATCCCTCGATCCCGTTGATTATGGCTGATGGCGTGCGACTACGTCAGTTGGTGCATAACGTGGTGAAGAACAGTTTCGATTCAATCGAAGCTGGTGGCTGGATTAAGCTGAGTACGCGTGGTGTCAAGGAATTAGGTCTTCAATACCTGGAGTTTTCGGTCGAGGACAGTGGTGATGGTATTGCTGACGAAGTGGCCGATAATTTGTTTGAACCCTATGTTACTACTAAAACTACCGGGAGCGGGCTTGGTTTGGCAATTGTGAAGAAAATAGTCGATGAGCATAGTGGTATAGTATGGGTCGAAAAGGCTGAACAGGGAGGGGCTCGTTTCGTAGTACGTCTGCCCGCAATTTCGCAAAGGGATAACAAGCTGCAAACCCAGTTACAATCAAACAAAGATACCGAGGTAATGCCATGAGCGCGAGAATCCTGGTAGTTGATGATGAACCGGACATCAGGTTTCTGCTTAGAGAAATACTGGAAGACGAAGGCTATGAAGTAGATGTCGCCGAACACGCTAAAGCGGCGAATGAAATCCGCCGCAGCAGGACCCCTGATCTGGTACTGCTCGACATCTGGATGCCTGAAATTGATGGCGTCACCCTGCTCAAGGAGTGGAAGTCCTCGGCCGATGATCACTGCCCGGTGGTGATGATGTCTGGCCACGGTACGGTGGAGACAGCGGTGGAAGCAACAAAATATGGTGCATTCGATTTTGTCGAAAAACCGCTGTCAATGGCCAAGCTGTTAAGTACGGTGAAAGCGGCCCTGTCCAGTTCTGAACAATTCGCCGAAAAAGAATTGCATCGAAATAAGGAAGAACCGGTGGGCAATAGTCGAATTTTGCGCCAGCTGAAACAGCAAATTCAGACCCTGCAACATTCTAATAGCGCGGTATTCTTTAGCGGCGCCAATGGCAGTGGACGAAGAATCTGGGCCTCTTATTTGAGTATGCTTTCGGATTCTAATGAACCGATGCAGGATTTCGATTTAAACCGGGATCTGGCCGAGTTACTGCCATTAAAAAGCAACCTTTATATAGCAGAAATTACCGATCTGAGTCTGGATCAACAAACCCGGCTTTACGATGCTATCCAGAGTAATGCCGGATCATCTCCTTATCGTTTTATCGTATCGAGCCACTATGACTTTGCACAGTTAAGCAAAGACAATAAAATCCCGGCTCGACTCGCGGAGTTTTGGCAGCGCGCAATTCGTATTCCTTCGCTGGATGAGCATATTGAGGATATTCCAGAATTACTCGAGTATTACGTCAACTGGTACAGTGAACACGAGCAACTGCCCTACCGGCATTTTGGCGTCGCGACCCAGAACCTGCTGCGTAATCATCACTGGAGTGGCGAAATTTCACAATTGAAGCAATTCATTAAAACTGTGCTGGCCAATAGTGAAGACGAAAACATAGAACTCGAAGAAGTTCGGCAGTTACTCCAAAAAAGTGACCTGGAGAATCCTTCGAATAGCGAAAATACGATACAGTTGACGATCAGCCTTGACCTCGAATTACGTGAGGCCAGGGAAATGTTTGAACGAGAATTTCTGTCAAGGCACCTGGCCTTAAGCGGCAATAATATTACCGAGCTGGCGAAACGGGTTGGGCAGGAACGAACTCATCTTTATCGTAAACTGAAAACACTGGGTCTACATACCAAGAAACAGTCCTGAACTCAGAGACTCCCTGGATGCGTATCACTGCAATATGAATTTTACTGACTCGATAAATCAGCCGCGACAGGGCATGCTCGCAGTGGTGTTTTTTTGTCTGAAAGTTTTATCGACAGGCGCAATCTTCGCCTCGCGGGAGTAAAGAATTGAACATAATCATACTAGGCGCCGGACAGGTCGGTTCGACGGTTGCGACTGAACTGGCGAGAGAGGAAAGCAACGAGATAACGGTTATCGATATCAATCAGACCATTCTCTCTGATCTGCAGGATAGACTCGATCTTCGCACCATTTGCGGTAATGCTTCCTACCCCAATATGCTTGAGGCCGCCGGTGCCGACGACGCCGATATGCTGATCGCCCTCACCAATAGTGACGAGATCAACATGGTGGCCTGCCAGATAGCATCCACAATTTTCCACACGCCGACGAAAATTGCGCGTATTCGCTCGGTTGAGTATTTGCGTCATCCGGGCCTGTTTGCGCCTGAATCGATTCCGGTCGATTTCATGATCAGTCCCGAATCGCTGGTTACCGAGTATTTACATCATTTAATCGAGCATCCGAGTGCGCTCCAGGTGCTCGATTTTGCCGATGGCATGGTACAACTGGTGGCAGTCAAGGCCTATGACAATGGCCCGCTGGTCGGGCACGCGCTGAAAGCGATGAAGCAGCATGTACCCGGGGTCGAAATGCGTGTTGCTGCTATTTTTCGTGAAGGGCAATCCATATCCCCCTCAGCCGATTGCGTTATCGAAGCCGACGACGAGGTGTTTTTCCTCGCCGCCAGAAAGCATATTCCGACCGTAATTGCAGAGATGCGAAAGTTGGACAAACCGGTTAAGCGGGTGATGCTGGCCGGGGGCGGAAATATAGGTGGTCAACTGGCAGCACTGTTAGAAAAGGATTACCAGGTAAAGGTGATCGAAGCCAATCCGGCCCGCGCAAGGCAATTATCCGGAATGCTTGATTCCACCATCGTGTTGCTTGGAGACGCGGCAGATCCGGATCTTTTACTGGAAGAAAATATAGAGTCGATGGATGTGTTCTGTGCTTTGACCAACGATGACGAGGCCAATATTTTATCCTCTATGCTGGCCAAACGCA
>QNFD01000433.1 GCA_003645435.1 Gammaproteobacteria bacterium
AAACTTCTTCTTCGTCTTTCAGGCCATTATAGAGGCGATCGCGTAACATACGGATACGATCGTTTTCACTGGCCATTTCTTCCCTGGCGATTCGAAATGCCTCGCCCATGCCAACGATTTGATGGGTCGCGAGGGTGCCGGACCGCAGTCCGCGTTCGTGGCCGCCGCCGTGCATCTGTGCCTCGAGACGAATGCGAGGCTTGCGGCGTACATAGAGTGCGCCTATGCCTTTTGGGCCATAAATTTTGTGTGCCGAGAACGACATCAGGTCGACTTTCATACTCTGCAGGTCGATATCAACCTTGCCCGCCGACTGGGCGGCGTCAACATGAAAGATAATTTTGTTTTCGCGGGCGAATTCACCAATCGCGGCGATATCCTGGATAACGCCGATTTCATTATTAACATGCATCACCGAAATCAGGATAGTTTCACTGGTAACGGCAGCCTTGAGCTTATCCATATCGAGCAGGCCGTCTTCCCGCGGGTCGAGATAGGTGACTTCAAAACCCTCTCGTTCGAGCTGTCGGCAGGTGTCGAGCACAGCCTTATGCTCGGTTTTCACGGTAATAATATGATTGCCCTTCTTACGATAGAAATGGGCGGCACCCTTAATCGCGAGGTTATCTGACTCGGTGGCACCGCTGGTCCAGACTATTTCACGCGGGTCGGCATTGATCAGATCGGCAACCTGCTGGCGCGCAATATCAACAGCTTTTTCGGCCTTCCAGCCGAACTCGTGACTGCGCGAGGCTGGATTACCGTACTCGCCCTCGATAGTCAGAAACTGGGCCATTTTAGCGGCTACACGTTCGTCCATTGGCGTGGTTGCGCTATAGTCGAGGTATATAGGCAGTTTGATATTACTCACTTTTTTCTCCAGCTCAGGCGACCACGGATGAACGGTTTAAAAATCGTCCATACTGGGCATCCTGCTTGATCACTAATTCATTAATTTCAGGACGGTTAACGTACTGATCCAGTTTTATGCCATTTAAAAATTTATACAATTTGCAGGAAAGATCGAACCATAGTTGGTGGCTTAAACACTTATCGCCATTCGAACAGTTACCTTTACCGCCGCATTTGGTCATATCCAGTTTTTCATCTACCGACTGGATAATGTCGGCAACTGAAATCTGGTCGGGAGATTTGGCCAGACTATAACCACCGCCCGGCCCTCTCACGCCTTTAACGAGGCCTTCTTTCCTGAGTTTGGCAAACAACTGTTCGAGGTAGGACAGCGATATTCCCTGGCACTGAGAAATCTCTGCCAGGGTCACTGGTCCCTGCTTTTGATGCAGTGCGATATCCATCATCGCGGTTACCGCATAGCGCCCTTTTGTAGACAATCGCATCGCTTTTTAATAATTCCTGACCATTTCAGTCAGGAATTTAATCCAAGCGCTGTTGAAGGTCAAGATGTATTTATGCTTAACTGAAGTTAATAATTATAAAATAGTTAAATAACAATGACTTGCAATAACTACTTAATGTTATTTATGCTACGCTTGAAACTATCCATGGGCTGAAAAAAATGACCCTGATAGAGGCAAAAACCAAGCCACTTGAAAAGAAATCGATTCATCGTCCATTTATGCCCAAGCATGTGGTCGGTATGTACCAGGCCATGTTGTCTTTTCAGTAAATGCTGGACTTCCACCACCCTGGCATCGTGATAAATCTTCAAATGCAGGTCGGGTTCAAACACATAGTGACCGGATTCTCCGAATCGATAGGTCATGCTCAGCATAGTGGTATATTTGCACCGTTGCTTCACCGATAGATACAAATCGGCATGACCGGGTACCGAAGAAATCATCTGATCCGCTACCGTCAGATCGGGGACTAGCTTGCGCAACCGCAGGTAATTTTGCTCATATAGATCCATCAACCCCGAAAAGCTGTGCGGTTCGATCACACTTCCGCTACGCGTAGAATCCAGTTCGAGTAACATATTAGTTTCGACTCATATTGATTATCGCGTACCTGAATCGCAGGTACTCGCGCATCGACCGAAATCGTTGCGGAATCAACAAAAGATTTTGATGGTTTTCGTCATTCTTCAGCTGAAGTATCAGGAACCAGCGGTTGGCAAATAGTTTGAACCGCGTATATTGCTGGTCCCGGTTCGCCTGCTTGATATCAATCCTGCCGGTTTTATGATGCAGTGTTAATGCCATTGGGTCGTCTCGAGCGGCTGCCTTATGCCGGGTCAGGTCGGTTATCAGTAACAGGATCAGTAGCAGGCTTAACAATGTCATCAACCAGGCGCTGCTGACAAATACAACAACTGCGAAAAGCGCTAACCCGTATAGCAATAGCGTAAATGTATTGATTTCTGCCGACTCTCGGATTTGATATAACATATTTAATTAATCAGAGGTTCCTTAGCCATTACGGGCCATATCCCGTATCGAGCGGACGACCTTTTCCGCGTTTTGATTGGAACAGGTCTTTCTACCCAACAACAACGAATAGAGATCCGGATCAGGCATTTCCAGCAGGGCGATAAAGCCCTTTTTGTCGGCCTCGTCAGCTTCGGCGTAGCAGGAATCCAGGTATCGGGTCATGACCACGTCGAGTTCCTTCATTCCTCGTCGACACAACCAGCGCAATCGGGATTCCTGCATTACATTTTTCGCTGAACGAGTAATTTTTTAGTTTCGGCGATTGCGCGCGCGGGATTCAGACCCTTGGGGCAAACCTTGGCGCAATTCATGATGGTATGACATCGATACAGCTTGAACGGGTCTTCCAGATCGTCGAGTCTTTCCCCGGTTGCTTCATCGCGGCTATCGACAATCCAGCGATAGGCATTGAGCAGGGCAGCCGGACCCAGGTAGCGATCGCTATTCCACCAGTAGCTCGGGCAGCTGGTAGAACAACAGGCACAGAGAATGCATTCGTAGAGGTCGTCGAGTTTTTCACGATCGGCTTTCGACTGCAATCGTTCGCGATCAGGCGGAACCGCGGTATCGGTTTTCATCCAGGGTTCGATCGAAGCGTACTGCGCGTAGAAATTAGTCAGGTCGGACACCAGGTCCTTCACCACC
>QNFD01000434.1 GCA_003645435.1 Gammaproteobacteria bacterium
AAACTACGTAACGGATTCATGCAGGCTGAGCAGTTTTTCTTCGTTTACCAAACCCGACCAACCCAATCAGGGCCGTGCCGAAAAGCCAGGCAGCGGCGGGCACGGGAACCGCCGAAACACTTAACTGAACGTCGTCAAACGCAATTTCGGAGGCCCAATCGTCGAGGTTAGAAAAATTAGCATCGTTCTCGTGTATTAGCCTGATACCTAACAACGCACTGGCTAATATAAGATCCGAGCCTACAGCTATCGAGCCATTAACTAGGTCTCCAGTCACCACAGATATCGAAGCCATTTCGAAAAAGCCATCATCAGGCGACGCAGTGGTTTCGTGGAAAACATCAAGCACGATATCACCAGCTAGCAGTTCAATCCTGTATCCACCAAAACCCGTGAAATCTTCATACGCAGAATCAGCTGCATTGCCGACCTCGACCTCAAGTTTATATTTCGAATTTGCTTGCAAAGTTGTGCTTAGCGTCTGCTGCAGGCCCAGGGGGTAATCGGGATGAAAGCCGGCACCATCACCTACACCGATGTAAACAAAGCCGACATTATCTCCCTCAGGCGCATCATCACTGTAAGTAGTACCGTCCGGGTTTATAGTGCCAAGGTTATACCATGGTGTAGTAAAACCTGAATCACCTGGACATGGACAATACTCAGGTACGGGATCATAGGCAGTCCATCCATTGGGAACTTCGTATCTGAAATCGCCGTCGTCAAGAGGAGCACTAACCGGGTCCTCAAACCCCCAGTTGACAATTGTTATACCTGCGGCAAAGGCACTGGTACCAAACAAAGAAAAAGTCACGGCAAGCAATGTTGCACTTAGTGTTCGACTTACCATCATGCGATGATCCTTAATAGCCATGATTTATTACCTGATTTTTTAGTTATCCACGTTGAATACACCCTTCAGGGATATGATCCTTGTAGCTGCCCGTAGTTTTAACATACGGGCAAATATGGCGCATCACCCAAACAGGGTACATTTATCCATGGAATTTATAAGGAAATGTGGATTGGTGTTGTTTATGCACCAATAAACGGTTGACATCGTTGCAATAACGACTAAAGTTCGCATCAGCTCGAATCTAAGTTTAAAGTTTATGCCTTCTCATCGATGTCTTCCTGTAGTTTCCTCGTTCTGATCTCAATAAAGTTATAGCTCGGCTTCTGGCACAACCGCCATTACGGCATTTATATTATTTTTTAAAAGGTACACATTATTATGTCTGACAAGACAACCGGTAAAGTAAAATGGTTTAACGAAGCTAAAGGATTTGGTTTCATCGAGCAAGAGTCAGGACCCGACGTATTCGCACATTTCAGTGCAATCCAGGGCACAGGTTTCAAAACTCTGACCGAAGGGCAGCAAGTTGAGTTCACAGTCACCCAGGGCCAGAAAGGTCCCCAGGCTGAGAACATCACTCCTGTCTAATGGAGTTTGCCGATTCGTCGGCATTCCTTTTTAAAGAAAGGGTTTTTAAAAGAGCAAGGTCTTCGGCCTTGCTCTTTTTTTTTACACTTCACCATCGACGAGGCAGGCCGTGAACTGCCGCGCCAGCTTCGAGTAGATATACGTAGTTACTGAAGTATGCGCATCGCCTTGCGGTAAAGTCAGGACTCGATCGCGGTACAGCGTAACAAAGCGAAATAAAATCGAGCTCTACCTGGCTCATATACCTTCATTCCGAAACCAGATTTTCATGACGATGCCGGCATTGAGATTTTTCAAGCTACATCCCTCTCCGCATCGAAAAAAGTTAACCCTGTAATAAATAATCAACCCTTTTCATTGGCCTTGTTCTGAGGTTTAATACTACGCCAACGGTGTGATCACAAGCATCGATATATTATAGCGTCGAGAGGAGCATGTCAGAAGCCATAAAAGCCAACGCATTCCGTGGACGCGCAGTCGTCGTACAGCCTGGCTTCGAGGATATACTGCTAGCCACACTCGGCGGGGTATCACTCGAAAAGGTATAAAATGACTTCTGCAATTGATGTCCGCGGTATTACCAAGATCTATAACCCGAACTCGAACCGGCCGGTCAAGGCGCTCGACAACGTCTCCCTGACCATCGACGATAACGAATTTTTTACCCTGCTTGGCCCCTCCGGTTGCGGCAAAACCACCTTGTTGCGCCTGATCGCCGGTTTTGAACAGGTATCCGGTGGTGAAATCACGCTGTTCGGTGACGAGATCGAGAATCTCGAACCGAATCGGCGCCCGGTGAATACCGTCTTCCAGCATTACGCCCTGTTCCCGCACATGACGGTTGCCGCCAACGTCGCTTTCGGTCTCGAGCGCCTGAAAAAGCCGAAAGCGGAAATCGAAGCCACGGTCGAGCGGGTTTTGGCCCTGGTCAAGATGACGCACCTGGCGGACCGTCACCCCAACCAGCTTTCCGGCGGCCAGCAGCAACGCGTCGCGCTGGCACGCGCGCTGGCGCCAAGCCCGAAGGTGTTACTGCTCGACGAACCACTCTCGGCGCTCGATCTGAAACTGCGCCAGGCGATGCGCGAAGAGCTCAAGCAACTGCAAAGAGAGACCGGCATAACCTTCGTCTTCGTCACCCACGACCAGGAAGAAGCGCTCGCCATGAGTGATCGCATCGCGGTCATGTCCGACGGCGAGGTTCAGCAAATCGGTGGACCGACCGATATCTACGAGCACCCGGTAAACCGTTTTGTTGCGGATTTCATCGGCGATACCAACTTTATGGATGGCGAGATCGTAAACCTGAATGATGACCTGGTGACTTGCAGAATCGGTACTAAAAGCATGTACGAGGCTGAAAACAGCGGTGGTCACAAGATCGGTGACCAGGTGACGCTGTTCCTGCGGCCGGAAAAAATCACCCTGCTGGCTCCGGACGAGGCAAGCGCCGTGGATACGCGGCCCGGCAAGGTTGCAAACATCGTCTACCTCGGAAACCAGGCCGCCTACACCGTGGATATGGGCGACGGCATCGAACTGGTCGCGCAGGCGCGCCCGCGCGAGGACGGGAAACTACCCTTCACCATGGGCGATCCACTCG
>QNFD01000435.1 GCA_003645435.1 Gammaproteobacteria bacterium
CAGTCCAGGGCATAAGTTATTGATTTAGCATATGTGAGCGACCGCTAGTTTATTTTGGAAGCCAGGTCTAGTTTCGGTGATGTAGTCGGCAGGTAGCGGTAGTCGAACCCATGCGCGAGTTAAATTCTGATGACATCCAGGATAGACGTGACTGGTTCTCGCGGTCTTTTAGTTATTACTGCAGTTGTTCACTCCCCGTGAGTTCGATCCCCAATGCGCGTAACTGATTTTCGATCACCGGGTCGCTGGTGCTGAGCCAGCGCTGGTAAAGCGCCAGCACCTCCTCGGTAGTCAGGCGCTGTTTGTGCGAGCAGGCGTTGGCGACCATTTCCAGCATGCGGGTAAAGGTGTTGGCCATCTCGGCGAAGATGTGTCGATTCGATTTGGCGTTGTCGGCCAGATAGTCGTAGGCGCTGCCGCCCATGCCGATGAAATAGTCCTGCAATATTCCGTGGTGGGTGAAACGTTCCGGAAACAACGCGCCGAGAAAGAGCGCCAGGTCTCCCAGTTGCTGCAGCAACAGGCAGCGCTCGCGGGCGTTGTTGGCCTGAATGGCATCGCTGTAGAGCAGTGCCAGTGGGCGCAGCGTCATGTGTCCTTCCTGATAGGCAAACAGCTCTTCACTGCGGCCGAAACGCTCCAGCAGACTACCCAGGTACCAGCAGGTGTCCTCGTGGGGCGGTGGGCGAAATCGCCTGGCATAACGCGTCAGGCGCTTGCTGAAATAACTGGAAAGCGATGTTTCCGTGATGGGCAGTTGCTGTTGTTCAAGGCGCATAGGTACCTCCTCACTCCGCACTGTTAATTTAACTATATGACTAAAGTTCCCGATTTATCAATGAGATTGGGCTTATTGATACACATCAATAAGTCGGTGAGAGCTTTATGCATAATGAATTTTTTCTGGTCTATCGAAAAACAAATAGAAATTCAATAGTACCGGAGAGACAAAAAAGCATCTGTTATTGAGGGTCCTGGAATACATAACAGGTACCCTTCCCAAAGCAATGGCGATCGTTGTTGCCTTGCGAATGTAGAAATATCGGATTTATTGCTAAATTAAAAATTATTGCCCTGATATGTCAAACACTAGTAATGCTATACGTGGTCCCTGGCCTCATGGTTGTCGAGATATGACTTCTCGATCAGTAAGATGAACGCCATGATAGGCCGAATCATGGCGCCTCTTTTATTCCTCGCCTTTGCCTGGTTCGTGGTCTCGAGCGGGGACGCCAGAACAATAATTGCCGGGATCGCGATTTTCCTGATCGGCATGCACTACATGGAAAACGGATTCAAGCTGTTTAGCGGCGGCGCACTCGAGACTGTCCTCGGGCGCTTTACCGGGACGACCCCGCGCGCGGTTTTTACCGGCTTCCTGTCGACGTCCATAGTGCAGAGCTCTTCGCTGGTTTCGGTGATCATCATATCGTTTTTGTCTGCCGAGCTGATCGGCCTGACCCAGGCCGTGGGCGTTGTCTTTGGCTCAAACATCGGCACCACCACTACGGCCTGGCTGGTTTCTGCATTCGGACTCAAGATCAAGATTTCCGCTTACGCGCTGCCAATGCTGATCTTCGGCGTGGTGATGCAATTCTCGAGGCATGTGACCTACAAGGGACTCGGTAGCGTGCTGATCGGACTGGGCTTCATTTTTCTCGGCATCGCCTACATGAAGGACGGTTTCGAAACCCTCAAGGAGGGGCTGGATCTGGCCGAGTATGCGATGGAGGGCTACGCAGGTGTGGCGGTATATATAGCTCTGGGCGCGATTGCGACGGTTGTCATTCAGTCCAGCAGCGCGACCATGGCGATTATCATCACCGCGCTCGCGACGGGGCAAATCGACTACATCAACGCGCTCTCGCTCGCGATCGGTGCCAACATCGGCACCACGGTTACCGCCGCGCTCGGTTCACTGGCGTCGAACCGGAACGGCAAGCGCCTTGCCGTCGCGCACTTTATTTTCAACCTGATCACCGCGCTATTTGCGGTCATATTCATTCACCAGCTAAAGGACCTGGTGGACTGGCTCGCACCGTACCTGGCAATCCCGGATGGAGACAACACGATGCGACTGGCGTTGTTCCATACGATCTTCAACGTGGTCGGCGTCCTGCTGGTCGTGCCTTTTTTGAAACCCCTGGTTACCTTCCTCGAGACCCTTTTCCGTAGCGAAAAGAAAGATCGCGGTCGGGCGAAGTACCTGACTCACGAGGTCATGGAAATTCCTGCGGCCGCGTTGGCTGCGCTGCGTAAGGAGACGATTCACCTTTACGACAAGTCGGTGGAAGCCATCGTCCATGCGATGAACCTGCACCGCACGGAGATTTTTTCGGATGCCGGCATCGACGAAGTGATCGAACAATCGACTGCGCCGATCAAGATCGATGTCGACGAGGTTTACCAGAACGAGATCAAGAGCCTGTATGGCGAGATTCTCGAATATGGGTCGATGTCGCAAAGCTACATGGACCAGCAGGGCAATAATGAAATATACGAATTGAAACAGGCCGCCAGGAAAATTATCGAGATGGTAAAGGACGTCAGGGAACTACAGAAGAACCTGAACTTTTATTCGAAAAGTAATAATTACTCTATAATTCAGCAATATAATAAGTTGCGTGCCGAGGTGGTTGGAGTACTGCGTATGATACAGGAGCTCAGGGAAAACGAGTTCGAGGAGGAAGAAGTTCTTACCCGGATCGAGGTCGAGAAGGTTAATGCCAAGGAACGCGAAATCGAGCAAAATTACGAAGTCGATGCATTGATCCGGGCACAAAAGATCGATGCGAACAGCGCATCGTCCCTGATCAACGACATTACTTTCGCCCAGAGTATCAGCAAAAAACTGCTTACCTGTGCGGCGACCTTATGGGTCAGGGACGAAGAAATCAAAGATTTGGGAGATGAATATGGGTACGGCTAAGCTGGTCGAAAAGCTTGAGGATTTTTTCGATTTATCGAAACAGAAGCGACGAAAAAAACACGATAAGTATCTGAAAATTGTCCGTCAGCTCGAAAAAAGGAAATCCAAACTTGA
>QNFD01000436.1 GCA_003645435.1 Gammaproteobacteria bacterium
CGCACGACATTTCGCACCGAACGCACCATATCCACCAGTAAAGACAGCTCCCTGTTAGCCTGTTCTCGAATTTGTTGCTGCGTAGCGTAATAGGTGCCGGGTATCGATAACACGACTATGACCAGGTACAGCGAAAACAGCAGTTTGTTAAATTTTTTCGCAATCCTGGAGCCTTTCTTTCTCTTTTTAACGGCGTCATTCATATCACTAACTCAATAGTTGCATTTTCTTAAGTATAATGCGGATTAGTCAGGATGGCAGATAACTTAACCATGGAAATACCGGCTGGAAAAATCAGGCCGCCGGTTAACATCGACCCCTGGGTGCAGCGTTACATTCTGCCGGTTCCCGCCTAGCGAGGCGTCGCATTCAGTTGGTATAGCGCATTCAACATCGGCGGCGGATTTTTGCCAAAGCTGCCGAACCATTTTCCATATATGCGGACGATCTCACCGCTGCGGTTCAGCCCGGAAAGCACGCGGTCGGCGACGAGCTGAAAATCGGCATCGCCACGCGACAGCGCCAACGCAAACGGCTCGAACGAGAAGAGATCACTGGACAGTGAATACATCTCACGAGCACCTCGTGAAATAACCTGTCCGATCAAAACGACCTGGTCGGCGGCGAAGGCGTCGACCTCTTTCCTTTCGAGCATGTCCATGCCTTTTTTGGTGGCACTGACTGGAACCACTTCGACATCGATAGCCAACGCTTTTATCGCATTATTAAGGGACTCGATCGTGGTTGTACTGGAGACCACGGCGACCCGTTTACCGTCGAGATCCCTGGTCTTTTCCACAGGTGCGTCTTTTCGACTCAATAAAGCGCCCCCGGTGACAAATGTGGGTTGCGTGAAGCCAACAATCTCCGAGCGGGAAAGTGTTTTCGTGGTTGCACCGCAGAGGATGTCGATCTTGCCGGACTCGATATCATCGAAGCGGCTTTCCGCGGTCACCGGCACGTAGTTGACCCTGATATCTGTACGGCCCAGTTTCTTGCTTACGGCGACGGCGATATGCTTACACAAGTCAACCGAGTAACCTGCCGCTCGATTGGAACCGTTATCGAATGACATCGGCGTTTGATCTACACGATAGCCCAGCTTTACTTCACCCGAGTCATTGATCCTTTTCAGTGTCTGGGTCAATTCGGCAGCGGCGTTCGCCGATATTGGCAAACACAGCAGCGCGCAGGTAAACAACAACTTCCGTAAAGACATGATTCTCCCCATTAAATATTTAAGTGTGAGAGTATAAAAATTATGTATTTGAATAGCCAGCCAGCATTAATCGTTCGCCGCTGTTTGCCAACTACCCGCTCGCGCTCAATTCCAGGCGCGGGCTGCGCTGTCAGGTTTCCAGGTGGCCGTACCAGTCACTATCTGATCACCAATGACCAGAGCCACTGAGTGTAGCACGATGATATCGGCTTTTTTAAGCGTGGCAATCAGTCGTCACCACGATAAACAGGCAATTTTCGCAGCTCGCGCTACTTTGTATCGGCTTTTTCGATACGGCTGTGACGCGGCGGATGACCAGTGACAAGCAAACACTCTGCGCCTGATAACCGGCATCCGCTTGCCTGCCTGGGTGCCTCGGCCAGATCAAGCGACGGTGCTGATCGCATCGATAAGCTTACCAGGAGGTAATTCCACATGGTTTGTATTGAATTTTCTCATTTGTCTATGCCGGTGATTTCAACGATCTTTGGCAACCTGAGTAACTGTGACTTTCGGCAATGAATCGCAGGACAGGTAATCAACCAGAAACTTGAATGTTCCAGGTCATGCACCTGGTCAATCGATTAAAAAAACCCAGGAGGAATTCATGAGCAACAAATCAGATTCAAAAAAATCGGAGACCCCCGATCTGGACAGGCTGGATCTCGGCGATCGCGAGTCTCTCGTCAAAGCCGTCAAAGACGGGATGACAAGGCGCGAGGCGCTCGGTTTCATGGCAGCGAGCGGCATCACGGCAACCATGGCGACGCAGTTGTTCACCCAGGCGGGTACAGCTGTCGCCGCAACCCCGAAGAAAGGCGGCACGGTGCGCATGGCGTCGAACCTGCATGGGCCCAACGATGCCCTTGATCCGCAAATAATGGGATCAACGGTCGATTACGCGCGCAGCCGTACACTCTACAATGGCCTGGTACAGCATGCCAACGACCTGACTCCCCAGCCAGAGTTGGCCGAAACCTTTGAACCGAACTCGAATGCCACCGAATGGACCTTCAAGATTCGCAAGGGCGTCAAATTTCACGATGGATCAAAGTTGAGTGCCGATGATGTCGTCTACAGTATGAATAGACACCTGGCTGAAGATTCCACGTCGGTGATCAAATCGATCATGGTGTCAGTCAAGGAATGGAAAAAGGTCGGTTCGCACGAAGTCAAGGCAATCATGAATTCACCGAATGCGGATCTGCCGACGATACTGGGCATATTCCAGAATAAAATCATCAAAAATGGCAGCAAGGGCGATGGCATTGGTACCGGCCCATTTACGCTGGAGTCGTTTCAGCCCGGGGTGAAGTCAACCCATAAGCGCAACGAAAACTACTGGCGTAAACCCGCCAACCTGGATGCGATCGAAATTACTGCGATTACCGATCCGGTAGCGCGTGTCAACGCCTTGATCGCCGGTGATATGCAAATGGTCACTGCAATCGAACCTCGGGCATTCCGCCAGGTCGAATCCGCCGATGGGGTAGTACTATTGTCGACTCCGGCTGCAGCACAGTTGGGAATATGTTGCCTGAAGAATTCCGAGCCCGGCAACAACGATGATTTTGTCAAGGGCATGCAATACATTCAGGATCGCGAGCGCATCGTCAAACGGGTGCTTAAAGGCAAGGGCTCGCCAGGCAACGATACCCCGATCTCCCCTGCACACGGGGTAGACTGGTGTTCCGAGTTGCCGCAACGCGAATTCGACCCGGACAAGGCAAAATTTCATTTCAAGAAATCAGGCTACAGTACAGCGGAACTGTACACAGCACCGGTTGTCTCGGGTATCGAGGACGTGGCGCTGATGGCACAGGC
>QNFD01000437.1 GCA_003645435.1 Gammaproteobacteria bacterium
ATTCAGGCTTTCGGTATTACCCTTGTTCATAGCAAAATTGAAATCGATACGACTATCCCAGTCGTAATAGCTGTCTATTTCATCGAGTTCTTCGAGTTGATCAAAGGTAATCGATGTGCTTTTGCCGTCAATTTCTAATAATTGTTTTCCACCCGCACCACGTCCGGACAATTTTGCAATGACTTCCCGGCCATCAGCCATCTCGATTTCAAATTCCCGTTCCGATTCGATATAAGCCACGTTATCCAGAGAAATCGAGATCTGCGTATCGTCGTCATACTCCGGCTCGATGACAACATCACCATCCCAGATTTCCTGAATTTCACCGGTGATCCTGTCACCATTCTTCATGATGATCAGGTCCGCATGCGCCGGAGCCATGAACAGCCATCCAATAATGAAAATGAATATTCCTGATCGGGGCCGTAGAAGCCCCCGCGTAGCGCTGCGCCATCTCGGCAGCATGAGTGTATTGCTATCTTTCATAAGCCGCGCACATTACCACAGTCGGCTATATTTCTGCCCCTGAACGGCGAAAATTTTGTAGAAATCCATGGAATATCTCCTGCTTTATTTAATCCTGTAGTCCCAGGCATTTGCGGTAGAGACTATTTCTCTTGCTTCTTTTTCTGTCGGTTTTTTTCGGCCCGCTTGGCAATCTCGCCACACGGGTCTGATGACGAGACAATGCGATCCCAAATCGGCATTGCCAGCAGTGATAACCCAGCCGTCATCACGGCCGCTCCACCAACCACGATCGTATTAGCCGGATCCAATGCCAGGTGTGGGTTCGCCAAGGTACCGGCCACCCTGAGATACGGATTGAGAAACTCCCCTGCACTGAGACTAATTTTTTTGCGCGGCGCCGTTTTGAAATTGATATCCAGCTTCTCAGTACGCAGATCAATCGTCCCGGTGCTGATGATATTCATCTTATCTGTCTGAATGGCCACCCCCGGGTCCGCTTCGAGCTGGCCATTTTCTATATCTGCGACGAGGACGATACACGAGACCACCGTGTATGGGTCTGTCTTCATAAACGGATTCATCGCCGCTAATAATTCCTCGAAAAAATCGCCATAGATAAAACGCAAAGATGAGTTCGGCGTCCGGCCGCCATCAGAGCTCACATCGACCTGCCCATTCAGATTTGCAGCAATTTCTCTGAGCATCAATCCGGTGCTGTCGAGGCTGATGGAAATATCATACTTCGGCTCGGCATCTATTTCCTCGCGTGTCCTGCCCTTGGAAGCGCCCAGAATAATATTCTCCCCTGCAAATGTAGCGCGAATCGTCGCCGACTCATCCATCGGCACAACCTGCAACGTTGCCGCAGCACTGCCATATGCTGTCTTGCCGCTTGCTTGCTCGATATCGAGTTGACCGTCGAGCACCGTGGCATCAAACATCAAGTTGTCAATTATCCGTTGGTTTTGCCGGTACTTGGCAATATCAATATCAACAACAGCATTGAATGTCGCAAGTTGCTCCAAGGGTAACTTCCAGTCAGGAATAAGCCTGCCATCTCCCGCCGGTTTCTTGCCAACATCTGCATCTGCGCCGTCGGCAGAGGCCACCAGATTGGAGTCAATTTCCATCAACGGCGTCAAGTCGAGCAGGTTCGAGTGCAATTGCAGCTTCACATCCGGAATCTTCCGATCAAGATGAACGACGATATTGCCGCTCAGATCGCTATCACCGGTCCGGATCACTAGTTCTTCTATCGAGTACGACTGCGCCGTACCGGAAAATCTTGCTTCCAGGCTAAAGTCTGCCGCCGGTAGCAGGCGCTCATTGAAAGTGCCGATCGTCGCCAGATTAGCCGCACGCGCCGCAATCGACAGACTCGTGCGCGATGCGTCCGGTGGGATATCGAATACACCTTCTGCCGTCACATGCGCATCGCCAAGCTGGATCGTTATGGGTTCGACAGTCAGCAGGCCACTCTCAAGTTTGCCCTGAGCGCTGATCTCGAAGCGCATGTCGGGCGGTTCCCACAGGCCGGTGTCGGGCAAAGCAGCTTGCAAGCTGCTGCCGCTCGCCCGCATATCGAAAGTCCCGTTCGCCGCAGCAATGGGCAAGCCAATATCAGCATTAATCATCGCGGTTGCATTGCCGAGCTTTATTTTCATGCCTTTCACACGTATCGCATCAGCCAGCAGTTCGAACTCGCCCGACAGGTCGAGCGGGCCATCGGGGAGACGCAAAGTTTCAGTTTCAGCAATGAACTCGCCGAGATCCGGCACGGTCGCATCAATCTTCATTTGAGTGCCTATCAAGCTCCCTGTACGACTGACCAGACCATCGACAGACACTTTTGCTGCACCGATTCGGGCCTGTAGCCCGCTGACTCGGAACCCTTCGGGCGGAGCCTGGAAACGACCGGATGCCTCAAAGCCAACCGATGGCACACCTTCGGTGACGCCGGCCATCAGCCCCACTTGCGCAAGATCATTCCCTTTGATCCTGACACGTAAATCGGTGTCGCTACCCAGAGGTTCAAAGCCAATCGTACCCGTTGCAACCAGTTCGTTTGTATCGAATGCAAACATTACCTCCCCTGGCAGGAGCACAACATTCTGCCCAAGCTCAATGTCACCTTCGTACTTGAACGGCCCGGCAACCAGTATTGGCACACCAAGTACCGCGGCAACCGTGCGTATATCGTCACCACGACCGGTCACGGTTGCACGAGTACCGACAAAATCAGGCTCTTCACCGATAGTACCTGTCAGCGTGAATTCGGTGATTTGCGTTGCCACGTCCAGTCGAACTATCTCGGTTCCGTCAGGGGCGATCGCAAGTTCTCCGGTCACTTCAAACGGGCCTTCCACGACTCCCGGCAAACCAAACAGGCGGGTGAAACGACCTACGTTGTCACCCTGCATCTCAATCGAAAGCTCTGCATCATTAAGCTGTGGGAATCGCGCCAGCTTCCCGTCCATCCGGAACTTCGCTACGCCGATATCAAGCTTGATCCTATCGAGATTGAGTTGCGGACCATCACGTTGAACGTTACCGGAAAGTTGATACTG
>QNFD01000438.1 GCA_003645435.1 Gammaproteobacteria bacterium
CGCGGGCGCGTCGTTAACCAGATCGATAGCGACGAATTGATCAGGCAGATCCAGCAGTTACTGATAGAAAGGGAAAAATCCTGGCATTAAGTTAACTGCCACCTTATTTCAAAGAATCGATTAATGATCGGGGTTTCTCCTTGCAATATTTCGGTTAAGACATTTGTATCTATGTTCCCCCCAGATAATACGACCGCCACATTTTTATTCCTTACCTTTTTATCTCGCTCTTGAATAGCAGCTGCTAACGCCGCAGCACCTGCACCTTCCGCCACATTATGCGTTGCTGAAAATAAAATTCGTATCGCTTCGGCGACTTCATCTTCACTAACAGCAACTATTCGGCTTGCTCCTTTTGAATACAACTCAAAGGCTTCTTCAACAGGAGAAGCTACGGCCATGCCATCTGCAAATGTTCTAGCTGAAGATGATGAAATTAATTTACCCGCTTCAAAGGACAGTTTTGCAGCTTCGGCTTCAGTAGAAACAACTCCTATTATTTCGGTCTTCAAGCCAAGCAAATCCCTTACCGTAATAAGACTACAAATTCCTGAACCACAGCCTATAGGAACGTAAACAACATCAAGTTCCGGGGTGTTCGAGAATAACTCTAATGCGTACTAATTATTTTCATCTATCCACCGGCTTTTTCTCGAGGGATTTTAAAAAAGGCATTCGGCAAATCACCTCATAATTAATTTATTGACAGGCGTATTTCGAGAGCCAGGTCCTATTTGAGATCTAATAATTCAGGGTTATCGGAAATAGCACTTTCTAGCGGATTTTCCTCACATGCTCATATGACTTCGGTTTTTCAGAATCGCCTGGGAATCACTCCAAGCGTTTTACGAGGTCGCATCCAATAAACTTTATGGGGTATTGTTATTGCGCACCGTGCCGACAGCAGGACGCCGAGCCGGAATGTTGAATCTGGCTGCATTTCCCCAGTTTGTTGACTTCACCGGCAATCCAATGGGAGAGGCGTTTACCCTGGTAATAATCCACTCTGTTATTGTTGTCGCATGGTTTTCATTTCTTGTTATTGCATTGTCCTCAGTAGCTCAGGTTGCACGCTCTGAGAAGTTCAAACGTTCCGTGCAGGGAGCGACAGGTGTGCTTTTATTATGGTTTGGCTATCGCCTCATTACCTATGATAGTCAGGCATGAAAATAAGCGAGAATCCGGGTTGAAATAACGCATATAACGCTGGATTCCAGCGGAACCGCGCTTACAGAAATCGCCGATAGATTTGACTGGCGGAAACCGTAAACTTTAGAAACCCGGTCAATTCGGTCAACACCGGCACCGTTTGCAAATATAAAATAGAGGTGACATGAAGTACGCAAGAATGATCATGGAGGCTGAGGCCCCGAATCTTATTGGTTACGAGAAAATGGATTACAACCTGGCAGAAAGTTCGGTCAGGGATCGTTCATTACATGAGCTCGGCATTGAACTGGGTGATATGAAACTGGCTTACGGGCATCATTTCGGGGAAACAAAATTACGCGAACAAATCGCCCAACAATCTGCAAGCAACATCTGTCCTGATGACGTATTAGTCACTGCTGGTGCTGCCGGTGCGCTTTTCCTGGTCTCGTCCTGCCTGCTCGAACGTGAAGATCAAATTATTGTAGGGTTTCCAAACTATGCGACAAATTTTGAAACTCCTCTGGCAATCGGTACCGAGGTAGTGTTTCACGAGCAATCGTTTGAAAATAATTTTGGAATCGACCTGGAAAAACTGCGCGAGCAGATCACAGACAAGACAAAATTCATCAGTTTAACAGTGCCACACAATCCTACCGGGACCATGATTTCTGAAAATGAGCTAAACGCATTAATTGCACTCGTTGAAGAAAAAGGCATCTACTTGTTGTTTGATGAAACCTATCGTGACCTCAGCTATGGCCCACCACTTCCGGTCGCCGCCTCTTTGAGTAAACAGGCTATCAGTGTCGGTTCCATGTCCAAGACCTGGGGAGTTCCCGGTATTAGAGTGGGTTGGTTAATTACCAGGAACACAGATTTAATTGAGAAATTTGTTGCCGGAAAGGAACAGGTCGGCATTACCGGTAGCATAGTTGATGAGGAAATTGCCTACCAGGTTCTAAAACAGCGCGATACCTTGCTGCCTGTTATCAAACGAGAGGTTGCCGCAAATTTACAACTTCTTGATGACTGGGTGACGCGCGAACCAATTCTGGACTGGGTAAAACCGCAGGGTAGTGCTGCGGCTCTTATTCGGGTGAAAGGTGCCTCGGATGAAGCCATGAACAAGTTCTATGCCCTACTCAAGGGAAAATATCGCATTCATGTGGCGCCCGGCTACTGGTTCAAATTACCTTTGAATTTAATGAGAATCGGTTTTTGCTGGTCTACATTCGACGAGACTAATATTGCTCTGGAACGGGTCTCCGAAGCTTTAGCCGAGTGCTTTGGAGAATAGGTAAAAAAAGCCGGAACTTATCTGTAATATCCAGCCCGAACCGCGGCGCCGATGAAATTGCAGATCAATCGTTCCGCATGCACCAGGGTGGTATTGCCAACGTCATGGGTCGGGGCAATTTCGACCAGATCCATACCCAGCACCCTCCCCTTGTTGACCAGACCATGAATCAACCTGCGGATTTGTATCCAACTCAGTCCGCCAGGCGTTTGTGATATTACCGCGGGCATGATGGTGGGGTCGATACCGTCCGCGTCAATGGTTAGATAATAGGGGCCATTGTCTGGAATCTGGTCGAGTACGGCGTTCATGCCAATATCGTGCATTTCATACGCGTCGATAATTTTGGCGCCATAGGCCCTGGCGTCATCCACTTCGCCGCTTCGAGCACTACCGATACCACGCATACCGATCTGTACTATGTTGTCGATCCACGGCATCTCCGCAGCGCGTCTAATTGGACTGGAGTAACCCTCAGTCTCGCCATTGATTTCATCGCGCCAGTCCAGGTGGGCGTCGACATGAACCAGCGTTACCGGGGCGCCATGAACTTCAAGCGCGCGCATCACCGGAATCGGAAC
>QNFD01000439.1 GCA_003645435.1 Gammaproteobacteria bacterium
CTGTGGAGTTGTTTCCCTGCCAAATCACGGTTTAGACCTTCATCGCCGACATCGTCTCGAGCTACGTCCACGAAGCGGAGATTTCCACCATCTAAGGAAATGGCGATGCTTGGCGCCAGGATCGAAAACTATTTCGCGGAGGCCTGAACAACGCGCCCGCCGGGGCGACGGGCGCTCGAATTCATCGAGAAACTACTTAACCGCAATGCAGGTGCAGTGCGCGCGGTTTGCTACCTTGTGCGACACACTGCCAAGAAACAGGCCCTTTAAATCGTTTAGCCCGCGTGAACCCATAATCACGCAATCAATATTTTCCGAGGCGATACAATTCAGAATTCGATCGGCCGGGTCGCCAATCTCCAGTCGGACGTCTATATTTTTCAGGCCATTTCGCTCTGCCCGGTCCTTTGCGCCTTCAACGATATGATGGCCTACCTCGATCAATACGCGTGGTGATATGCCTGGATCCTGGAAAGCAGAATCCGTCGCCACGGAAACCCTGAAATCCAACGATCTCAGGCGATCTATTTCCGGATTGACATTCGGCGCCAGCCCTTCGATTTCGGCAAATCGCCGCAGCGCGTCGATATTTTCAGAGCGATGAGGTACGTGCAATATGACAAGCTCGGCATCGTATTTTTTTGCCAAATCGATCGCCAGATCGAGCGCCTTGTAGGCATGATCCGAACCGTCTGTGGGACATAGTATTTTGTTGAACATGACAGGCCTCCGTGATATTTACACTACTGCTGAATATCACCATACCTCGATAGCGGCCTGTCGTATTGACGCAGCTCAACCGGGACAATACTGCACGCCCCTGTTATTTACTCTTGTTTCGTTTTGCCGGTTAGCGGCAAGACCAGCTTGGTGATCAGCAGTAGCCACGGTGTTCCATGGAGTAATAAATCAAAAATATCGATAGGCTTATTGAGGTCACCCGAAGCCAGCATCTTGAGCTTTTCCCACAAATGCGGCTCAGGTGTGAAAGGCGCCAATCCCAGCGTGAGACATAGCACGATCAGTAAAGACAGGGGTATTCGGTTAAACAGGTTAAGCATGGCGAAAAAACTTCTCACGAGAAACAGATCACGATTGCCGTTATATACGCTAAACCGTGGTCTGTCCCCTGTTATTATTAAGTATGCACGCCCTGTTAGCCGATCTTGTTGTTTTCATCCACGCCCTGTTCGTGCTGTTCGTGGTTGCGGGGCAGGCGCTCATTCTGATGGGATGGATAATTAGCTGGCGCTGGACGAGGAATCGGGTTTTTCGCGTCGCGCATCTCGCGTCTATCGGGTTCGTGGTCGCCGAAGCCTGGTTTGGCGTGATGTGCCCGCTAACGACTCTGGAATACGAATTGCGCAATAGCGCAGGGCAAACAGTTCACGAAATGAGTTTTATCGGCTACTGGCTGAATCGCCTGATGTTTTACACCGCCCCCGAGTGGGTGTTCACGTTGGTGTACACCCTGTTTGCTATTTTAGTCGTTACGACATTTGCTTTATATTCGCCGAACTGGAAGCGAAGACCTTAGAACTCCTCCTGCTCAAGTAGTATCAAATTTAGCCCGAAAAATTGAACCAATAAAACGCAGGCAGCACGAATGTTTCCGGGTGATTAGCGATTGGCATGCAGGGATAAGCCTGACACCTGGCTAGCCCCTACAATTTATCCATCTAACTTCTCACTGGAGAAATGAAATGGAAAATACAACCCCGCGCCCCATGGCAGTTCGGATTTCGCAAAAGCCTTTCCTGCCGGTTTTTGAATTACCTCTCGATGAGCAAGTCGTCGGCAGCGAGAATCGCGATCGATCGGATCAGGATGAACTGGTTCTCGAAATCGTGGAATCGACTCGGTGTATCCGCCGCAGGACCGACAATCGAGAAATTCTCGCGATTCTCGATGAAATCGTGTGGTTGGCGAGATCCCTCTGAATCAAAGCGAATCAGAGGGATCATCTACACCTCCCTGATCATTACCTCCATTTCGTCGAAGCAAGGTGGCCAGAAAGAAGACAGGAAACCTACCGCCTCCTCCAGGAACAAATGACGAGAATCTGTACTGCCTTCGATTTGCCAAATTCAGTTCGTATTCCAGATATCACCATGGAGTTGCCAGGTGTGGCCAGTGCGATGATGACAAGGGCATCTCCCACCTTCGAAGGGTAATATGCCGAACAAACACATAGCCGGGCGCACGATTTCGAGCTCGCTCCCGGGTAGATTCAGGATGGAGCCCGTATCGGTTCGCATGCCGACGTGCTTGACTATCAAAAATTGAACAGGTAAGTTTTTTCGATTGCAACAAACAACAGGAACTATGCAGCATTCATCTCTTGTACGGCTTCCGCTCGCTATCGTTTTTCTACTGGCCCTGTCGCTCGATACGCTATCAGCCGGCCCACCCGAAAATTACCGCTTCCTGTCGCTGACCGAGGCGGCACAACTGGCAAGCAGTGAAAACAAACCCATGCTGCTGTACTTTGGCCGCTACGGCTGCAGTACCTGCCGCAAGATGCACGCCGAGGTTTTCAGCGATGAATCTCTCGTCGAAAAGTACAATTCCGACTTCGTGCTGGCCTATGTCGATACGGAAAGTGGAAATCGCATCAAGCTCGCGAACGGCGAAAAAATCACCGAGATGCAATTCGCCACGCGCAGCCGAATTATCGGTACGCCAACCTTCATTTATTTCTCACCCGAGCAAAAACCGCTGTTCAAAAAGGCGGGCTTTCAAAGCGTGGCGCAGATGAACCTCTACGGTGACTACATTCTCGGGGAGCACTACAAGTCTATGCCACTGCAAGCGTTCATGGCCAGCCAATGATCTTGAGATTTGGCGGGTTATGCCTCGCACTGGCGAGCTTTCAGGTGCAGGCCTCCGAGCTCTGGACCTTCGAAAACAGGATCAGCGTAAGCGGATCACCAGTTGACGCAGTTTACCATCACCTTGACGGTGCGGGGCGCAAGCACATCGCGGCTAGTACGGATTCGGTCGCCGTGATCTGGGAGGACAATCGCAGCC
>QNFD01000440.1 GCA_003645435.1 Gammaproteobacteria bacterium
CAGGGTGTTTCTATTGTCCTGGTTGAACAAAATGCCGAGCTTGCTTTGGAACTAGCTCGCCATGGATACGTATTGGAAACAGGTAATGTTGCCTTGGAAGGCGAGGCCAAAGGCTTGATGGATAACGATCACGTGCGTAAGGCTTATCTCGGCATATAGTTAGACTGATCCGGGTTGGACCAACCCGGACGGGACTGACCGGGTCTACAGTTTTTAGATTCCGGTGATATATTGCTTGTGAATTCGCGGATCGAAAATTTCACACCTGCCGCCACCCATGGCATGGGCCCGGTCCATCGCATGACTTGCGTTACGCAACAGGTCTGCTGCATTTTGAAGCGCGTCATGGCACTGTGCGACGCCGATGCTGGTGGTCATAAAAATTTTCGAACTGCCAATCATGACAGGTTCCAGGAACAAATCCTGAATCTGCTGTGCAATGCCTGATACCGAAAGTTTTACATCTCGGTGGTCGATCAGAATACCCCAGCGTTCGTTCTCGAGACGGGTGATGCTATCCCGTGGCCCGGTGATACTGGCCAGTCGCTCACCAACCTCAATAGACGCTTTATTGAATGCATCATTGTCAACTTGATCGAGGATATTCAAAGCCCGATCCAGATGGACCACAAATAAAGTAGCATCACAACCCTTGTCGCTGACACATTGAATCGTGGTTTGTAACCGGTCCAGAAAAAGAGGCAGAGAGGGCAAGCCGGTCACGTCGTCGTAAAGCTGGCGCTCCAGTCGATTATGTGTGTTTGCTTTCTGGCGCGTGAAGTCAATGATTAATCCTTCGAGGCCCAGCCACTCGTTGTTATGGGCAAATATGCCTTTGCCGCACTCCCAAACCGTTTTATCCTTTCCACTAGCGGTAATGATTCTATAAACAAGCTCATATCGGCGATTTTCGCGGATACCTTTTTGCACTCCTTCCCATACCCCCAGTTTGTCATCCGGATGAATCATCGAGCCATAGGAAAGGCGTTTGTTGTTGATGATATCCTGCGCATGGTAACCAGTGAGTTGGTGACTGCTGCCACTGACGTACTCCATGGTATAGTCCGGGTTGTTTCTGCAACGGTACACCATTCCAGGCAGATCGTTTAAGGTTGCAGTTAAGGTTCTCTGGTTTGCGAGAAGCAGCTCTTCTTCGCTAACACGATCACTAATATTATTAATCGTGCCAACTATACCGCTGGGCTCGTTGTCGAGTGAGTGCGCCGTTGCGGCGTGAATTTCTGTCCACAGGTAGTTACCATCGGAGATCAGGAATCGAAATGCATCAGTACAGTGTTTGACTTCGCCACTTCGCATCTTGTCGAATACCCCCTTACAACGGGAACGATCCTGCGGATGTACGTAGTCCATGTAACTACTGCCTATGCATTCATCCACCTCAAACCCGGAAAACAGGGTCCAGCTTACATTCAAAAAAGACCAGCAGCCATTCATGTCAACTTCGAACACTACCTGTGGCAAATCCTGGATCATATTGCAATATTGCGCTTCGCCAACCGGCTGATGAGCTTGTTTTGACTGCGCATCTTTTTCGGAAGAGGGGCTTTTTAAACCACTGTGGAGTTTGCTACCCAATTAATTCTTAGCTCTTATGATGTTATTAATAGTCGATGTTGATAGACAATCACAGATTGTGCAATTCCTCGTCAGGGGTAGTCCATTGGGAATAGTTCAGGTTTGATCCTGTCCGCTGTTAGCGTAATCGTTTTCAAACGCCCATACTGCGATTTCCAGGCGGGAACTCAGGTTGAGTTTACGCAGTATATTTTTAACGTGCACTTTTACCGTGCCATCGCTGATCCCCAACTCACGAGCGATTAGCTTGTTACTCTTACCCTCGGCGATTAATGCTACGATCTGGTTTTCCCGCACGGTAAAATCTACCTGGTTTACCGGTGGTGCAGGCGTATCGTTTCTCAGCATATTCGCCAGGCGGGATGAAATCCCTTCTTCGAGTACCGTTTGTCCCCCAATTGCACGCCGTAACTTTATTAAAATTTCCTCCGGCTCCATATCCTTAAGCAGGTAACCATCGGCGCCACAGCGTAGCGCGGCAACGATGTCATCCTCTGAATTCGAAACGGTTAGCATGATTATTATCGAATTATGCTCGATTGTGTTCAGTTTTTTTAATACCGCGATACCGTCCATACCCTTCATATTCAGGTCAAGCAGAACCAGATCTGGGTCGAGTTGGCGGATCAATTCGATGCCATCTTCACCGCCGTCCGCATCTCCTATAAGCTTGAAACTATTATCAAGCTCGAAAAGTTGCACGGCACCTCGGCGAAACAGCGGGTGGTCATCGATGACAATAACGGAATAAGGGGCCTGGTGATCGTTCATTGGTGGTAAAGATTATCTAAGATCCATAAATTATTACTGCTGTTAAACTGGCATGGCGATTTTTTTTGGGGTAAAGCTGACCTGTATTTCAGTTCCACCACCTTCTGATTCCTGTACGCTAAAATTTCCATCCAGATTGCGACTACGTTCCTGCATGACGATAAGACCCAGGTGTTGATCCCGCTTTTGCGTTGTATCGATTCCGACGCCGTCATCTTTAATGCTGATACAGATATTGTTGCCATCGTGATGGTGCAACCTAACCCGCGCACGCTTTGCGTGTGAATGCCGCACGATATTTGACAATGCCTCGCGAACGATATGCAGAACCTGCATTTCCTCGTCAATGGTCAGTTCATCATTGCCCAGTCTGTTGTCCAGTTCGAAAGCGATTCTGATGCGTTTTTCAAATTCGCGAACGGAATCTTCTATCGCCTGTTGAAAACTCTCGCCATTAACGGTAAGCCGGAATGTCGTCATCAATTCCCGCAGTTGACGGTAAGCGATATTCAGGTTGTCACGCAGGTCGTTTACCACCAGTTCTAATTCAGGCGTATTGTCAGCCGCTTTTTCCCGCTCGTGTTCGAAAATCGACTGTAAGCGGCTTGCCTGGATCTTGAGATAAGTGAGGGACTGGGCTAGCGAATCATGCAGTTCTCTGG
>QNFD01000441.1 GCA_003645435.1 Gammaproteobacteria bacterium
CAGGTGGTGACGGCCTCTCCCGCCGGTACACATCCCTGAACCCGCCATGATTATAGCGCCGCCGCGAATCTGGTTAATAGCCATGGATTCGGCGGTTTCACGAGAGAAATGTAGTCCCGGTAAATTAAAAGGATCCCTGCCGTGGCGAGACAGCTGCAGTGTTTCCGTGTCGAAGCACTCGGGATGACGTTCGAATATCTGCGTCGCAGAAATCGCCATCGGTGAATCCAGAAACACGGTAGTGAAGTGTTTTATGGACCGATTTTCCACGCCTTCCCGCAGGTAATAGAGAATCTCCTGGGCGCGTTCCATGGCGAAGGTAGGGATAATTACATTGCCGCCGCGACCGAGAGTCTCGTTGATAACGTCATAAAGTTCATCGACAGATGGTTGTAGCTGTTTGTGCAAGCGGTTGCCATAGGTTGTTTCCATCACCACGGTGTCTACTACCGGGGGCACCGCCGGATCACGCAGTATTACGCGTCCGCTATAACCGAGATCGCCGGAAAACAACAGGCGGTGATGTTGTCCACCTTCTTCCAGCTCGAAAAAGATACTGGCAGAGCCGAGAATATGCCCGGCATCGAGGAAGGTAGCCTTGATACCCTGAGCTATTTGCAGGGTCAGGTCGTAACTGGCCCTGCGACCGATATATTCGAGACTGTTTAACGCATCCAGCGTAGTGTACAGGGGTTCAATATCCGCATCACGATTGCCGCTGTGGCGCCTGGCCCTGCGTTGTTGGTAGCGCGCCTCTTCCTCCTGTAAGCCGGCGGAATCCAGCATCACCAGCCGAGCCAGCTCTACCGATGCTGCAGTGGTGATTATTTCTCCAGTGAAACCTCGCTTTACCAACAGCGGTATGCGGCCACAATGATCGAGGTGAGCATGTGTCAGTAGTAGAAAATCGATCGAGGCCGGGTCAAATCCGAAAGGCTCGGCGTTCTCCTCGACCAGTTCCCGCCCGCCCTGATACATTCCGCAATCGATTAGAATACGCTTACCCGCGCATTCCAGGAGATGACAGGAACCAGTAACATCCTGATCGGCGCCGTGGAAGGAAATCTTCACATTATTAACTCAATTAGTACCGTTTGCAGTTTTGAACTCGAATAGTTATCACCCATATTTATCTGCCTGGCAAGAGGCTTCCGTCGAGTAGCATGGTCTATTTAATGACGATATAAAGCGATCCGGATTTGCGGTTAATGTGTAACAAAATTGGAGACTTGGCCTGTTTCAACGCAGATCTAAATGAATCAATATCGTCAACAGGCTTTCTATTGACGCTATCAACTACATCCCCGGGTCTTAAACCGCTGTTGGCTGCGGGGCTGTTTGCTTCTAGCGAGGTAACAATGACGCCTGTACCTTCAGGATTGTTTTCGAACCTTGCGCCCTCCAGTAAATCGTGCGCATCGTCATCGACCATTGCTACCGCCTGTGGCTTACCAACGCTGACAATGACGGACTGTTTGTTGCCGTCCCTCAGGATCGTCAGCGTTACTTCATCTCCAATGCCTCTCATTCCAATCTGGCTGCGTAATTGTCCCGTTGAGCGCACGGCTTTGCTATCGACTTCGAGGATAATATCTCCTGATTTTAAACCTGCCGCTTCGGCAGGCGAGTTTTCTGTAACTGCGGCGACGAGAATTCCCTGCACGCCAGATTCAAGATCGAAGGCTTCCCGTAAATCGGAGGTAATGTCCTGAATCATTATGCCTATGCGGCCACGCCTGACCTCGCCGTGATCGAGGATCTGTTGCATGCTCGCTTTTACCATGTTGACTGGAATAGCAAAGCCAATACCCACGTTACCACCCGCTGGTGAAATAATAGCGGTATTGATGCCGACCAGCTCGCCCCGCAAATTTACCAGTGCCCCCCCGGAGTTTCCGGGATTGATTGATGCATCGGTTTGGATAAAATTCTCATACCCCTCGAGCCCGAGACCACTGCGACCCAATGCGCTGACCACTCCGGTGGTGACAGTTTGTCCCAGGGCAAACGGATTGCCGATAGCGACAACGAAATCTCCCACTTCGAGTTTGCTGGAATCCGCCAGGATCATCTCTGAAAGTTCAGCGGAATTTATTTTTAAAATTGCCACGTCCAGTTCTGGATCGGAGCCAACGATCCTGGCTTCAAAACTGCGTCCGTCATTGAGCGCAACCTGAACCTCGTCGGCGCCTTTGATGACGTGAAAGTTTGTTACCACGATGCCATCAGCTGCATCGACTATTACCCCGGAGCCCGCGCTTTGTTGGCGCCTTGTCGGTTGTTGCTCCTTGAGTTGATCTTCATTCGGAATATCAAAAAAGCGCCGGAAAAATGGATCATTCAACAACGGGTTAGATTCGTATTGCCGGGTAGAGAAAGTAGATATATTAACTACCGCAGCATTGACCTGCTTGAGCATGGGGGCGAGGGAGGGCAGGGCGTTGCCCTGGCCATCACCAGTTGGCAAAGAAGCCTGAGCTGTGTGCAAAGGTATAATGAGCAGGTATATGCTGATGAACATAGCGCTGAGTGCTTTCATGAAAACCTCGCAATGGTGATTATTTGACAGGCTAATCTATTTCTATTTTTGTAGGTTGATCCGTATCAACCGAGATGTCGAAATATACGCAACTAGTGCGTGTGTCCCACCGGTATTCTGTGGGAAATGCGGGCTAGCGGGTTTTACGGGCGCCGTGAATCGACGCCGGGTTTAACCGCACTTGGATTCGCCGCAGCTCAGGCAGGTCATGCAGTTGTCGAGGTTGACCACGGCGCGGGTCTGGCACTTTTTACATAATATCGCCGAGGCTGGATAGTCGTCATCGGGCTCGGGTGCGGAAGGCTGCCGGTCCTCGTATTCCCGCCGCTTCGCCTGCAGGAACTCCTGCTGGTGTTGGTCGGGCTCGGTGCTCTCGATCATGCCGATGGTCTTCATGTGCTGCTCGATGACATCGCCGATCTCGGCGACGATCGATGGCGTGTAGCGACCACCCTTTTTAAAATAACCCCCCTGCGGGTCGAAAACGC
>QNFD01000442.1 GCA_003645435.1 Gammaproteobacteria bacterium
TCAATCATCGGCACTCCTGCTTACCTGTCGCCTGAACGTGCGAGGGGTAAGGAAGCGAGTTGTTTATGCGATATATATGCGCTCGGCATTATCGCCTATCTTATGTTTACCGGGGACTTACCCTATAAAGGAGAAACCGTTTCGATTCTATTCCAGCATATTGGGGGTAAAGCGCCACCGATACGTGAACTCAATAGTTCGATCGATCGGGATGTTAGTGTGTTCGTACAGAATTTGATGGCGGCTGAGGCGAAAAATCGTATTCAGACCATGCAGGATGTAAGTAACGCTATTAAGGCACTCCTCCAAAAATTATAATCAGATATTCCATGGATATAAACCGGTGAGCATGCAACAAACTATTGAAACCAAACTAAATGCCGCTTTCAGTCCTGAGTTTCTGGAGGTCGCCAATGAAAGTCATATGCACAATGTCGCACCGGACTCGGAATCACATTTCAAGGTTACCATCGTCAGCGATGAGTTTAATGATCTAATCTTGATTAAGAGACACAGATTGGTGAATTCCACTCTGGAAGCAGAATTAAAAGAGATTCATGCGCTGGCCCTGCATACCATGACAGCCGATGAATGGTCGCTACGTGGCGGCAAGGTCGCCGATTCACCACT
This sequence comes from Gammaproteobacteria bacterium, assembly GCA_003645435.1. Next base: position 631 of record QNFD01000442.1, read on the forward strand.
CTGCCGGGGTGGTGGTAAAAATCAGTAAATCACCGATGATCCTATCGGGTTAGTGGTGTAAATAGTTGATAAAACAGACAGGTAGTCAATATCCTGTGACTCAGCCATTGCTATCGCACGCTCAATGTAATATGACATTTCTCGACGAGGGGGTGCGTTACAAAAACCATATACCAGCCTGTTTTCGAAACCATCGACCGCTAAAGACAGGATTTGTTGATTAAATAACTGCCCCAGATTTTCGAAAAATAGTTTGAAATCGTGGTCACTGTCGACGAGCAGGTTGTAGGCGACAGCCCCCTGATCTGTTAACAGCTTATAAAGTTGACGCATCGCTTGCAAATCTAAAAGCCAACCCGGCGACTGACTGCCGCTGAATATATCGACCAGGATAAGATCGAATTTTTGCCCACAATGTTGCAGGTAGTGGGATGCATCATCGATCAGGTAAACCAGGTTTTCACCGGCTTCCGGCAATAACATTTTTTGCCGGATTAAATCCTGTAACTCGGAATCATTATCAACCGATGTCAGGTGAGATCGGGGGTAGTGATGCCGCAGAAAATGAATTAGCGAACCACCGCCGGTGCCGAGTAAAAGAATTTTTTGCGGAGCTGGTATGAACAGTAATACGCCCATAAGATATTCCAGATTCCTGAGCGCCAGTCTCTGTGGATTTTTCAAATCGATGACGCTGTGCAGGGCATTCGTATCCGAGCGTAGTTCGACACAATCGGCGTTTTGTACTATAGATAGAGATGCGTATTTTGTAGTGGCTTTGAAAGTTTTTGAGACCGACTTCATGTTAGCGCCATAATATGGACCCGCTGATAAATTGTCATGAAATTAAATAAATCATTAATAAAAACCAAGCTAAAAGCAAGCGGCATCCACCTCAGCCTCAGTCTCGTAATTTTTTTCGTGCTCGCTTACCAGATATATTATGTCTGGTATCCGGTGCCTTATTTTTCAGTGGATGGCGGCTGGCAGGGGATACGTCTTATCGCTGCCGTAGACCTGGTATTGGGACCACTGATTACATTCCTGATATTTGACCTGAGAAAAAGCCGACGCGCAATTATCTTTGATTTGGTGGTTATAGCGGTCGTGCAAATTAGTGCCCTGATATTCGGCATCAACACAACCTACCAGCAAAGGCCGGTGGCGGTTGTATTGATTGATCAATTTATGGTGGGCACCATAGAGAGCAGTTATGGTTCTCAACTCGAGTCGCTCGATGAATTGAATCAGTTTAGTCCCGAAACACCCCCCATCATTTTTGCAGATTTGTTACAAACACGGGAGGCATTAGATGAAGTGTTGCGCATCAAATTCGAAGATGGTGTAACTGAGTCGGCACAAGTTCATCTGTATCAGTCTCCGGCCATGCTGCAAAAGGGTCTTCAGGAACGCCAGTCGAATTATCTGCCCCTCCTCGAAAAATTTGGTGCAAGTGAAAGGATGAAACAATGGCTGCAAACGAATCAAAAACAGCAGGAAGATGTTTTGATCGCGCCGTTCAATGGGCGTTACGGCCTGATCTGGTTGATTTTTGATGCGGAAGCCACATATCTGGATTACCTGTAATCGTTTTCGCCTGACCGATGGTTCGAAGATTATTGGAAATTAACGGATACTGTTATAGAATCCCGTGCCTTTAATAAGTTGTAGCCCCGGTTAGATAGGGATACCCGGTAGATCAGTTCCCTTGGAGTGATACCATGCCTATATACGAGTATGTCTGTGCTGAATGTGAGCATGCCCATGAAGCATTGCAAAAGATGAGTGACGATCCCCTGCAGGAATGCCCTGCTTGCGGTAAGCCGGCTTTGAAGAAATTAATATCAGCTTCGGGCTTCAGGCTTAGCGGTTCCGGTTGGTATGAAACCGATTTTAAATCTGATAAGCAAAGAAACCTGGTCGATTCAGGCAATAAGTCAAAGGATTCAGCGGCTAAAGACAGCAGCCCGGCTAAAAAGGAAAAATCGCCTAAAAAAGAAGCCGCGGCATAGATCGTCCGGCTGAATGACGGCATTCAAGCGACCAGGCCCGGTTTAGCTCAACCCGGCCAACACCGATAATTATAGATTTCCTGACATTTGGAACAAGATAAACATGCGTACGCACTACTGTGGTGAAATTAATCAGCAACAGGTCGATCAGACAGTTTCTGTCTGCGGCTGGGTGAACCGGCGTCGTGATCACGGGGGCGTTATTTTTGTCGATTTACGCGATAAAAAAGGTATATTGCAAGTCGTTTTCGACCCCGACGACGATGTCATGTTCAGCCAGGCTGAAGGCCTGCGTAATGAGTTTGTCCTGCAGGTAGAGGGTAAGGTGCGAATTCGTCCCGAAGGAACCATCAACAGGGAAATGCCAACCGGAGAGA
>QNFD01000443.1 GCA_003645435.1 Gammaproteobacteria bacterium
CATGAATCATTGCATCAGCCTGGTTACGAGCCTCGACCATTTCGCGCATCTTGTGGTCTTCCTCGGCGTGCGCTTCTGCATCTTTAATCATGTTTTCGACTTCTTCGTCAGATAGACCGCTTGATGCCTTGATTACAATCTTCTGTTCCTTGCCGGTAGCCTTGTCTTTTGCCGATACGTTCAAAATACCATTAGCGTCGATATCGAATGTCACTTCAATCTGCGGTACACCGCGCTGTGAAGGCGGGATGTCTGACAAGTCGAATCGACCAAGTGATTTATTCGCAGTGGCGACATCACGCTCACCCTGCAATACATGCACGGTAACCGCGGTCTGATTATCCTCCGCGGTTGAAAAGGTTTGTGACGCCTTGGTTGGAATCGTCGTATTTTTTTCGATCAAACTGGTCATTACACCGCCCAGGGTTTCAATCCCAAGCGATAACGGGGTAACGTCTAGTAACAGTACATTCTTAACGTCGCCGCCGAGTACACCACCTTGAATAGCGGCGCCACTGGCCACTGATTCGTCCGGATTCACATCGCGGCGGGGTTCTTTGCCGACAAAGTTTTTCACCACCTCCTGGAACTTAGGCATGCGGGTCTGACCACCCACCATGATAATGTCATGGATATCTGAAACCGAAACACCGGCATCGTCGAGAGCGACCTTGAGCGGTTCAATCGTACGCGCGATCAAATCGTCCACCAGGGATTCGAGCTTGGCACGCGTAATCTTCAGGTTTAAATGCTTGGGACCGGATGCATCGGCGGTAATATAGGGCAGATTGACATCGGTTTGCTGAGTTGCCGACAACTCGATTTTTGCCTTTTCCGCCGCTTCCTTCAGGCGTTGCATCGCGAGCGGGTCGCCGCGCAAATCCATACCCTGGTCCTTTTTAAAGCTGTCCGCAAGGTAGTCGATCAGGCGCATATCAAAATCTTCACCGCCAAGAAAGGTGTCGCCGTTGGTCGATAGTACTTCGAACTGATGTTCACCGTCGATTTCGGCGACTTCGATAATAGATATATCGAAAGTACCACCACCGAGGTCGTAGACCGCGATTTTCTTATCTCCTGTTGCCTTGTCCATACCATAGGCCAATGCGGCCGCGGTCGGCTCATTGATGATACGCTTGACTGTGAGACCGGCAATTTTACCGGCATCCTTGGTTGCCTGGCGTTGCGAATCATTGAAATAGGCAGGCACCGTAATGACCGCCTCGGTAACCTCTTCTCCGAGGTAGTCTTCGGCGGTTTTCTTCATTTTCTGTAATACACGGGCAGAAATTTCCGGCGGCGCCATTTTCTTTCCCTTCGCCTCAACCCAGGCGTCACCATTGTCGGCTTTAAGAATCTTATAAGGCACCAGATCGATATCCTTCTGAACTGCCTTCTCATCGTAACGACGACCAATCAGGCGCTTGACCGCATACAATGTGTCACTTGGATTAGTCACAGCCTGACGTTTAGCCGGTTGACCGACCAGTACTTCATCGTCGTTGCCAAATGCTACGATTGAAGGTGTTGTACGATCGCCTTCGGCGTTTTCGATAACCTTTGGTTTGCCACCTTCCATTACCGCCACACACGAGTTGGTGGTGCCAAGGTCTATTCCGATAATTCTGCCCATTTACATACTCCAGATAATCTATTTGGTTAAACTTACATCATCATGTATGGATCAAATCCATGCTTTCAAGTCACTATTAAATATAAGGTTAAATAAAAGTGAGAATATTTCCTATCTACTCTATCAATGTCTTCCAATACTGAATCGAAGAAACAACTGCAAGCATCATCCAGCTACTTCGATACTACCACCATAGCGGGTCTCACCAAGCGCTCGTTCAACATGAAACCCTTTTGCATAACGCTAACAACGATATTGGACTCGGCACTCTTGTCTTCTACCATGCTAATTGCCTGATGCTGTTCCGGATCAAATTTTTCTCCAATCGGATCCAACTCTTGCAGGCCATGCTTTTCCAGTACCTGGATGAACATACTCATCGTCAACTCCGTGCCTTCAATAATACTTTCCAGACTTGCATTTTCGGCCTCCGCGGCCTTTTGAGCCATCTCCATGCTATCCACTATCGGTAACAGGGACTCGGAGAAATTCCGCAAAGCGTATTTGTGCGCATTTTCGATATCCCTGACGCTGCGCTTGCGATTATTTTCAATTTCAGCTTTTAACCGTAAAATCTGTTCCCAGTATTCCTTAATAGTCGCATGGGCTTTATCCAGCTGTTGTTCGATGCTTTCCTCAACGGTCTCTTCGGCACCTGCCTCGACCTCTGCACCTGGCTCAGCTTCCTCACCGGGTACCTGGCCTGGTTTACCGAGATCCTCGGCAGCAATCTCTTTATTTCTCTTTATCTGATGCTCTTCAGATGACATGCTTTACTCCGTGAAAATGACGAAAAACTCGTCATTATTTAAGTATCAATGTTAAAAACTAACGGGACCCTGACAGGGAGAACCACTATCGATATAATTTAGTGATATGAAATGTATGGATTATTTTTGTGTATTCAAGGCTGAGCTTAATAATTTTGCAGTGATATCAACTACCGGAATTACCTGCTCGTAGGCGATCCGGGTGGGGCCTATTACACCAAGCACACCAACAACCTTGCCGTCTATCTGATAGGGGGCGCCGAGCACACTGCAATCCCTTAGTACAGAATATCCCGACTCACTACCTATGAATATCTCAACCCCATCTGCCGAAGTGCAGCCATCGAGCAGTTTGAGTAAATCCGTTTTCTCATTAAACACTTTAAATATGTTACGTAACTTATTGATATCAGTGAGTTCTTCGTATTGCAACAGGTTCGATTCGCCACTGGTTACGAGGTCGTCATGACCGCTATCCTGGCAAACTTCTTCCATTGCCCTGAGCACGGTTTCCATTATCGAGTTGACGTCGCCGCGAAGCTCGGACAATTCTTCGAGCAGTTGATTACGCGCACTTAGAAAATCTCGGCCGATTAAATACCG